>PLPK01000052.1:0-62482 GCA_003159795.1 Acidimicrobiaceae bacterium
CGATTTGTCCAACAGCGCCCTAGGGGAGGACCCTGTCGATCGTCTCGTCGAGCCTGCCCTGGCCCTCCAGGAAGTCGAGGACCGTATAGCGGGATCGGATCCGGTTCGCCCATCGGAAGGTCGTCTTGAGCGTCGCGCCATCGATGTCGAGGAAACCAGGCTGGGAAGGGATCCCCGCGGCCGAGAGCGCCCCCGCGACGAGGGGGAACAGTCGCATCGGCTCGGTGGCGCGTGCCTGGACCGCCCGCCACTGCGACCGGGACGTTGGCCACGCTGAGCGGTGCTCCGAGACGAAGCGGCGTTTCTCCTCCACGACGGCCCCCACGTCGGCTTCGTGGCCGGCGAACCAGGGGCCCGTGCCGTTGCCGTCGCCGTCGCCGACGAGCCGAGGAGCGGCGAGTGCCACGACGCCACCGCCGAAGGCGAACCGCTGGAGGCGCATCGCGAAATGTGTCGCGTAGCCCACCTGGAGTCCGTGGGGGGTATGGGACCGGCGGCCCTGGGAGGCGAGGAGGTCCCAGAAGTGTGAGGCGTGGTGCTCACAGCCGCTTGCCGGCCGGGAGCTCCCCATCATGGCCATGGCGACGCCGGACTCGATGAGGCCGAGCAGGAGCTGGCGGATCGCCTCCGGCTGCTGCGCGAGGATTTCCCCGACGTTGGCCGCGGCCTCCGTGACCGGTTCGATGACGCGTCGCTCGACTTCCGCACAGAACGGCTCGCCGTAGAGGGCGTGCGACATCAGCCAGTCGACTCGCGCCGTTGCCTTCCCGAGCAGGTCCCCCAGGCCGGACCGCGCCATGTCGGGCGGGGCTGCGGCAACCGTGACCATGTCGGCGAAGATCGCGACCGGGGCCACGGCTGGGAAGGTGGTCTTCATGCCGCCGAGTTGCATCGCCGCGACGCCGGAGGCGTATCCGTCCATCGAGGCGGCCGTCGGCACGCTCACGAACTCAAGACCCGTGCGACTGGCGACGAAGCGGGTGATGTCGGTAATCACTCCGGAACCAACGGCGACGAGGCAGTCGGTCTCCGCCGCCTTCAGCGCCGATTCCAGGCGGGCGACGCTCGTCTCATCGGCGAGCAGACCGTGACGCTCCGGAAAGCAGAGTGCCCCGATGGTCAGCTTTTCTCGTGAGAGTTCCCGCACGACGCGCCGTCCGGCGGCCTCCTCGGTGTTCGCGTCCATTACCACGAACGGCCTCGTCCAGTGACGACCCCTGGCATAGGAGCCGAGCTGCTCGATCGCGTCCTCGCCGATTACCACCGCCTCGACCGGGGAGTGGTGGACCGCGCCGCAGGCGCAGGCGCGAGGGGGAACCGATCCGGCCTGGAACGGTTGCGAGGTGGTTCGGGACACGATTGCGATCCGGCGCCTCACGGGGTCCCGCGGTCGGGCGTCCGCGGCCGGCCGCGTCCCGCCGCCGGGAAGGGAAGCGACAAAGACATGGGACCAGGGTAAGCGACCGCGGTCCCCGTACGCTCCGGCAACTCTTTCCTGGGTTTCCAGGCCGGCCCCATCGAGGTGAGGTGAACATGGCTGACGAGCCGCGATCGTCCTACAGTCGGTGACCGGCTAAGGAGGACGGTTGGACCCTGAATCGCCACCTCGTTGTCTGCGCCACCGGCGTTCCTCGCCCGGTCGTTGTGGCGCCGACGCGTCTACCGCCCGGTTGTCGCGGCGGGGTCGCAACTGAGCGGGGGAGCGTTGGCGGAGGAGCAGCCCCGCGCCGGGGGGCGTTCGGGTTTCGTGCTTCCGCTCTTTCCGACGATCCTGCCGTGGCGGCACCGGCCCCTCGGGCCAGAGTTGCTCGCCGGCCTGCTGCTGGCCGCCATCGCGATCCCCGAGCAGATCGCCACGGCCCGCCTCGCAGGGATGCCGGCGACGGCGGGACTCGCCGCTTTCATCGTCGGCTCGCTCGCCATCGCCGCCTTCGGCTCGACGGGCCCGTTGTCGGTGGGGGCCGACTCGACGATCGCTCCCGTCATCGCCGCCAGCGTCTCGTCGATCGCGCTCACCTCATCCCCGACCTACCGCGCCGACGCCTCGCTGCTGGCACTGCTGGTCGGGCTCATCGTGATGGTCATCGGGCTGGCGAGGATGGCCTGGATCGCCGACATCCTTTCCGCCCCGGTCGTGACGGGCTTCCTCGCCGGGGTCGGCATCGCCATCATCCTGCGCCAGATCCCCATCGTGCTCGGCGTGACGGCGCCGACCGGCCACGGACCGGTCGAGACGACCTGGCTGACGCTGCGCGCCATCGGCCAGACAAACGGCTGGACCATCGCCATCGCCGGGGCTGTCCTCGTCGTTGTCGGTGGTGCCGAGAAGCTCTCCAAGCGGTTCCCCGGGGCGATCATCGCCCTCGTCGCGAGCGCGCTGGCCGTCGCGGCGTTCCATCTCAAGTCGCACGGGGTCGACGTGCTCGGAGTCGTGCCCGCGGGCCTGCCCCACATCGCCGCCCCCGCGTCGAGCTTCGCGGCGCTGCGGGCGCTCCTGCTGCCGGCGCTCGCCATCTCGCTCGTCGTGCTCGCCCAGTCGGCCGCGACCGTGCGGGGCCTCGGCGGCTCGAGCTCGGACGAGAAGGGGTTCAACCGGGACCTCGTCGGGATCGGCGCGGGGTCGCTGCTGGCGGGATTCACCGGCTCGTTCGCCCTCGACGCCAGCCCGCCGCGCACCGAGATCGTCGCCAACGCCCGCGGTAAGACCCAGCTCGTCGGGTTGAGCGCCGCCGCGATCGTGCTCGTGTTCGTCGCCTTTGCCGCCTCGTGGCTCGACGACGTCCCGCACGCGACGCTCGGCGCGATTCTCGCCCTGATCGGCGTGCGGCTCGTTCGGGTGCCGGAGCTGCGGGAGATACTCCGGTTCGACCGGATCGAGTTTGGCCTCGCTGCCGTGACGATGCTGGTCGTCGGCCTCGTCGACGTGAAGATCGGCATGGGCCTCGCCGTGACGCTCGCGGTCCTCGATCGGACCCGCCGTACGGCGCGTCCCCGCGACGCCGTGTTGGGGCACCTTCCGGGCAGCTCGAACTGGGTGCTGCCGAGCGCGGAACTCGATCTCGAGCAGCTCGCGGGTGTCGTCGTCTACATGCTCGAGGCGCCGCTGTGGTTCGCCAACGCCGACCACGTCGTGGCGCGAATCCGCGCGCTCGCCGGACCGGGCACGGGCGTCGACTCGTTCGTCCTCGACTCCGCGGCGATCTCGGATGTCGACTACACGGCGGGTCGCCAGCTCACCGGGGTCGTCCGCGATCTCGCCGCGGCCCACGTGCGCGTCGGCGTCGCTCGGGCGACGCCGGTTGTCGCGGCCGAGCTGGAAAGGATCGGTCTCGGTGGCGTGATCGGCCCCGACAGCTTCTTCCCGACTGTCGACGCGGCGGTCCAGGCGCTCGTCGGAGCGCGGGGGGAGCCGGGCCCGGCCGGGTCGGCACTGCCATAGGGTGGTGGACAGCCGGCCGGTAGCCGGGGCGGGGGGGCCAGACTGGAGCTCGAATGATCAACGTCTTCCTCCTCGACGACCACGAGGTGGTCCGGGCGGGCCTGCGGGACCTGCTCGAGAACGCCGACGAGAACATCGCCGTCGTCGGTGAGGCGTCGACGGCGGGGGAGGCCCTCGCCCGCATCGCCGCGATCCACCCGGATGTCGCGATCCTCGACGTCCGGCTCGGTGAGGGCGAGACCGACGGCATCGCCGTCTGCCGGGAAATCCGCTCGGCACACCCGGAGATCGCCTGCCTGATGCTCACGTCGTTCGCCGACGACGAGGCGCTGTTCGCCTCGATCATGGCCGGTGCCGCCGGGTATCTGCTGAAAGAGGTGCGCGGGCGGGACATCGTCGGCAGCGTGAAGCAAGCGGCGCGCGGCGAGTCGTTGCTCGACCCGGCGCTCACCCAGAAGCTGATCGACCGGATGCGGACCGGGGGTCCGGAGGACGAACGCCTCACCCGCCTGACCGAGCGCGAGCGGCGGGTCCTCGACCTCGTCGCCGAGGGCAAGACGAACCGGGAGATCGGCGCCGAGCTATACCTCGCGGAGAAGACCGTGAAGAACTACGTCTCGAACATCCTCTCGAAGCTCGGCATGCAGCGGCGCACCGAGGCGGCGGTCTTCGCGGCGCGCCTCGCCGACAAGGAGCACCGGCTGCGCTGATGGGTGGGCGGCCCACTGCTCCGGGGCGAGGAGGATGTCGACCCGGACGTCCAGGACGGTGGCACTCGCAGGGGGCATGGGAACGATTCCAAGGGGGTCGGTTCCCGTTCCCCGCGCCGTCGGCGCAGCTGGGAGGGGTTCCTCGTCCGGGGGCACCGCGGGGTGCGGAGTTGGTGCTAGCCGCGGGCGACCTGAAATGCGCGCACGGCCGCCTCGAACACCTTCTTTACCGCCACCTCGACGGGTAGGGCGCGCAGCTCGGTCGACATCACCTCGAGCCCCCACGGGCCCGTGAAGCCGAGGCCGTCGATCGCACGGATGAAGCCGACGACGTCGAAGTCGCCCTCGCCCGGCGGCCGCCGGTTGTCGAAGGTGTCGTCGTAGAGCGTGCCGACCGGCGCGGCGGCCCCGTCGCTCAGCTCCACCGCGAACACGTACTCGGGCGGGAGGACTCGGGCGAGCTCCTCGTAGCTGGTCCCTGCGCGGAAGATGTGCCAGATGTCGACGAGCAGCCCGCCGGCGGGATTGGCGACGTCGCGCACGAGCTCGACGCCGGCGGCGATCGTCGACATCATCGAATCGGCCGGGGGCTCGAGTCCGATCCGGGTCCCGTGGGCCCGCGCCTCGTCGGCGAGGCGGTCGAACTCGTCGGCGAAACGCGCGGCGTCGAAGTCGTCCTCGCGCACGCCGAGGCCGATCTTGATGTGGTCGGCGCCAAGCTCGACCGCCGCCTCCAGGAGCAGCTCCCGCACCTCGTCCGAGGCGCGGCGCCGCTCTCCGCGCGTCCACCAGTCCTGGAGGTACTCGACCTCGACGTGGCGCAGCCCGTTCTCGGCGAGCCGCTCAGCGAGCGCCCGAAAGCCGATCGTCGCGCGCACGACAGCGAGATCGGGGTTGGCGATGCCGAAGCCCCGGTAGCCGGCGCGTGCCACCGCCGTGACCCGCTCCTCGACGCCGTGGGGGCTCACGTCGCCGTTGCGGGACGGGACGATGTCACCGGCCGTGGTCCAGCAGCTGGCGATCAGGTCGGGCAGGTTCGCCATGCTCTCCTCCTCCATAGGTGGGAGTCCGCCCGCAAGGATATTGCCTGCTCCGGGTCAGTTCTCCATACTGATCGAAGGGCCGGTGGCGGGACCACTTTCCAGGGGACGGTCCTTCGCGGCCGATCTCTCGAAGGCCTTCGCGCTCTTCTTCAGGGCGGCGAGGTCCTTTCCCAACCCGTGCAGGAGGCGCACGGCGTCGAGACGCTCGATGACGACGAGCTGGCCCGCGAGGAAGGCGCACTCGAAGCGCTCGCCAGCGGTGGCGGTCAGGAACGCCGCGGCCGCGAGGGCGTCCCGGTGGTCGCCGAGGCGGTCCTGGATCGCGGTCGCCGTCGTCGCGAGCTCGGCAGCACGCGGGCCGAATACCGCCGTCGCAAGCTCGGACGCGTAGCGGAGCTCCTTCGAGCGGATCCGCAGGGCATGCAGGTTCGGCTCGGTCGGGGACTCGTGGGCCCGGCGGGCCGCCTCGCGGACGTTGCGCCAGGGGCGCCGGAGAAGCCGGGGGAGGGCCTCTCGCGACCCCTCGCCGGCACGCGCCGTGAGCGGCGGCTCGGACGTGACCAGCCGGTCGATCTGGCGCAGGACGCTCTCGTAGCGGGGCATCGCCCGGGCGCTCGCGACACGGAAGGTGACGTCACTTCGCTGCAGCGCGACCGCGCCGTACAGGCTCTCCAGGGCGAGCGGGTCGACGTCGGACTCGGTGTGGAGGGCGATGCGTAGCGCGAGGACGTCGAGATTGCGGACCTCGCCGAGGAGCTGTGAGAACCATCCCATGTCGGCCCGCGCCGCGCTCACCCACTCCGGCTCGACGAGCGAGCGGAAGGTTCGCAGCAGCGAGCGGATCCGGCGCAGCGCGACGCGTGAAGCGTGCAGGTCCTCGGCGTCACGGTCGGCGTCAGTCTCGTCTCTGTCGTGCGCGAGGAACGACTCGGCGGCTCGGCGCATCGCCCCGGCGATGAGGTCCCCGATGTGTTCCGGGGTGGGCGGCGCCGGGGGCGCGGTCGCACCGACCGCTAAGAGGGCGTCGTCCGGCGGTTCGCCGGTCAGAAAGGGATCGAACACTGGCGACGATCGTAGGCGGGCCCCACCATGGCCGTGCCCGGAGGGCCGCCGCAGACCGTCGTGCGCCTAACAACTGGCGTCCCGAGGCTCACACTTCGCTCACGGATTCGTCGATCCCTCCTGACAGCCCTGGCCCAGGATGTTGTCGTTCCGCAAGTTCCATGGCTTTCGACAAAGGAGTGCACATGAGGTTTCGCCCGATCACATCGGTAGTCGTCGTCGCGGGGATGATGGCGATTGCTTCGCTCGGCATCATTCCGGACGCTTCGGCTCACCCCACCACGACGACGAACCCGGCGTCGTTCTCGCACCTGCAGGCGAAGCTCGAGGCGCAGCTCGCCGTCCGGCAGACCCAGCTCGCCACCCTGACGACCGACGTGTCGAGTTCCACGACCCTCACCACCGCGGACGCCGCCGCTCTCTCGGCGAGCCTTTCGGTGGAGACGACGAACATCGGCAACCTGATCACCAAGGTTCCCTCGGACACGACGATCACCGAGCTGCGCACCGATCAGCACGCGATGTTCCAGGACAATCGGGTCTTCGTCGTCATGAGCCCGCAGGTGCGGCTCACTATCGCGGCAGACACGCTGTGGGCGAAGGCGGGAGCGATCCTGTCCAACGGTCCCACGATCACGGCTGACCTCGCGGCCCGCGTCGCGGACAAGGGTTACGCCCGCGCCGAGGCGCGCTTTGCCTTCTCGACAGCGAAGGCGACCGTTGTGCAGTCCTCGATGACCGGCGTCTCGGCGAAGGTGCTCGCCCAGACCCCCGCCGGCTGGCCGGCCAACGAGCACATCTTTGTCAAGTCGGGCGTCCAGATCGTGCGTGCCCGGGGAGACCTCGTTTTGTCCCGGGTCGACCTCAAGCTCGTCGAGCGCTGGATCGCCGAACACGCGGCCTAGGCGTTCTGTCCACCGACCGTAGCTAGGCCGGGAAGCGGTATCGGCGCCCCGCACGGACCAGTCGTTCGGTCCGTGCGGGGCGCCGCACTCTTCCCGAACCGGAGCGGCTGACGAAAAGGCCGGAGTAGCCCGGCCACAGAAGCAGACGACAGGACCGGCGCGCAGCCCCCCCGTGGCGCCGGTCCTGTCGTCGCGTCCGGGCCGGCGCGGACGGGCGCCTTACCGGCCGGGGGCGGCGGGGCGGCGTGGCAGCCGGCCGCGCAGCCGCTCGGCACGCAACGCCTGCTCCTCCTCGTCGTCGAGTGCGTCGAGCCGCGAGCCCGTGGCCAGGCCGAGCAGCAGGTCGGCGAGGGTCGGGTTGCGGGCGAGCACGGGACCGTGAAGGTAGGTGCCGAAGACCTTCCCCGCGACGGCGCCGTCGGCCGAGCCGAAACCGTTCCCGATCCCCGTCGTGACCTGCGCGAACGGTCGGACACCGGGGCCGAGCCGCGTGCGGGCCTGGTGGTTCTCGAAGCCGCTCAGCGTCTCCAGCGTGATCGGCCACGCCTCGTCCCCGAACGGGGTCGCGACGACCTCGCCGACGGCGCGCCGCTCGTTCGAGCGACCGGTCTCGGCGTCGACGAGGCCGACCCCCTTGTGATCGCGCCCGTCGGCACCGGGGAAGACGGTCCCGATGATCTGGAATCCTGCGCAGACTGCGAGGACCGTCGCACCCCTCGCGACGGCCGCGGCGAGTGAACCGTCGCGCAGGCGCTCGGCGGAGTGGATCTGTGGCCCGTCCTCGCCCCCACCGAGGCAGTAAATGTCGCCTGACGCCGGCAGCGGCCGGTCAGACGGCGCCGTGACCAGCTCGACGGGGATCCCCCGCCAGGCGGCCCGGTCCTCGAGGATGCGGCCGTTCCCGTAGTCGCCGTAGGTACCGAGCAGGTCGGGATGGACGACGACGACCCGCAGGCGTGACTCGCCGGGCCGCCGTGTCCGCGCCGGGCGGTCCGGCGTGAGGTGGGTCGGCGTGGGGCGCCCCCCGCTCCCGTTGCCCCCCGGCTCGGCGCTGGCCCGGCGGGCGAGGCGCCGCCGCATCACCTGGAAGGCGGTGTAGTTGCCGATGTAATCAACTCGGCCCTCCCCGGCGAGCTCGACGGCGTGCAGGGGATCCGCCTCGACGACGTGACGCGCCCCGGCGTGGCGGAGGCGCACGGCGAGGTCGAGCCGGCGGTCCCCGGTCGCGACGACGAACCGGTCGCCGAGGCGCTCGAACGGGACGTCCCACAGCCAGGACGGGTCATGGCCATCGGCGGAGCGTGCGTTGATGCCGATGACGAGGGGCACCTGGTCGTGCTCGACCAGCCCGAGCAGCTCCGTCCAGCCGGCGGGGTTCTTGGCGAGCAGCAGGCGGACGGTCCGGCCGCGGTGCCGAACGACGGCGAAGCGCCCGGCCACCTCGGTCACGCGCCGGGCGGCGGCGAGCGCCTCGCGGACGGGGATGCCGAGGACGAAGGCGGCGAGGGCGGCCATCGCCGCGTTCGCCCGGTTGAAGCGCCCCGGGACCGAGAGGTCGATCCGGTGCGCGGTGCCGTCGGCTAGGACGAGGTCCTCGCCGACCACCGAGGCGTCGGGGGTCGGGCGGGCGAATCCGCAGGTGCAGTGCCAGGCGGCGGCGGGCTGGGAGCGGCAGGCGCCTTCGAAGGTGATCCGTGAGTCGCAGACGGGGCAGTGGTAGGCGTCCTCGTGCCAGAGGGACCCGGCGGCGACCCACACGACGTGGCGCGCGGCTCCGGCGGCGTAAGCGACGAGCGGGTCGTCGGCGTTGGCGACAACGGTCGAGTCGAGGCCCTCGAGCGCCCGCCGCCAACGGGCCGCGACCATCCGGACCTCGCTCATCCGGTCGAGCTGGTCACGTGAGAGGTTGGTGAGGACCACGACCGCCGGCTGGAGAACGGGCGCGGCGATCTCCAGGTACCGCTCGTCGACCTCGAGGACGGCGTCGGCTCGGGCGGGCGAATTGGCCAGCGCGCTCACGAGTCCCGCCGGCATGTTGGCCCCCGAGCCGGACGAGGCGACCGCCCGCGGTCCACCGAGCGCCTCGACGAGGAGCCGGGTCGTCGTGGTCTTGCCGTTCGTCCCCGTGACGAGGGCGACGCGCCGACCCCCGCCGAGCGCGCCGAGGAGGCCCGGGTCGACGAGGAGTCCGACCCGGCCGCCGATTGTCGCGCCGGTGCCGAGGCCGAGGGCGCGAGAGACGCGACCGGTCGTGCGCAGCGCTCGTGTCGCCAGCGCGGTCCGCAACCTGCCCGCCGGTGAGGCGTCCGTCGTGGCTCCTTTGATCCGGCCGGGACGGTCCCGGTCGCCAAGACGCTAGATGTCGCGGCGGGATCGTAGCGGAGGCTTCGCCGGGATCCCGGGGAGCCAGGCAGGACGGCGGTGACCCGAACCCCCGCCGCCCGGCACTAAGGTCATCAGCCGCCAGGGAGGTGCGCGCCGATGCCGGAGCCACAACACGCCAGCCCCGACGTACCCGAGATCGAACCGTCCGAGGCCGCGCAGCTGATCGGCGCGGGCGCCGTGATCCTCGATGTGCGCGAGCGCGAGGAGTTTTCCCAGGGATGCGCCCAGGGTGCCTTCCACATCCCGTTCGCTGCGCTCGACGAGCGTCTCGGCGAGGTCCCCGCCGACCGACCGGTCATCGTGGTGTGCCGGTCCGGGGGCCGCTCCTACTGGGCGGCCAAGACGCTGGCGAACCGCGGCTACGTCTCGCTGAACCTTGCCGGGGGGATGCACGCCTGGTACGACGAGGGTCTGCCGGTCGTGCGCGAGGACGGCTCGCCAGGGGTCGTCGCCTAGGGGCGCAGGGTCCGCCCGGTAGCCGCGGCGGGTCGGCGGCGGCCCGACCGGTCGCCGGGTGTCAATTCCCGAGGAGGGTTGATGGTAGTTCCGAGAGAGGACTTCGCGGCGCTGCCGTTCGACGCGCTCCGGTCCGCCGCGCTCGACAGGGCGTCATCGCTGGGGTGCCGTCATGCCGATCTGCGCATCGAGCGGATCCGCACCCAGTCGGTGATGCTGCGGGACGCGCGCCTCGAGGGTGCTGTCGACGACCTCACGCTCGGCATGGGGGTCCGCGTCGTGCGCGACGGGGCGATCGGCTTCGCGGCCACGATCGAGATCGATCCGGCGGCGGCCGCGAATCTCGTCGAGCGCGCCAGCGAGGCGGCGGCGATCACCGCACGGGCTGGCGGGGAGGCGGTCGAACTCGCCGAGGAGCCCGACCACGGCAAGGTCGAGTGGACGGCACCGTACCGGATCGACCCGACCGAGGTGCCGCTCGCCGAGAAGGTGGCTCTCCTCGGCGCCTGGAGCGCCGACCTGCTCGCCGCCCCGGGCGTCGATCACGTCACGGCGGCCCTGCTCTGCGTGGCGGAGGAGAAGTATTTCGCCAACCTCGTTGGCACCGTCGCGCGCCAGCGGCGGGTGCGGCTCGAGCCGCACCTCGAGGCGCTCGGCGTTGCCGACGAGACCTCGTCGTTTGAGACGATGCGAACCGTCGCCCCGCCAGCCGGCCGGGGCTACGAGTACCTCGAGGGCGACGGCTGGGACTTCGAAGCCGAGCTCGCCGAGATCCCTGGGCTGCTCGCCGAGAAGCTGCGGGCCCCGACCGTGGAGCCGGGCGCCTACGACCTCGTCATCGACCCGACGAACCTGTGGCTCACGATCCACGAGTCCGTCGGCCACGCCACCGAGCTCGACCGGGCGCTCGGTTACGAGGCCGCCTACGCGGGGACGTCGTTCGCGACCCCCGACCAGCTCGGCCGGCTCCGCTACGGGTCCGGGCTCATGAACGTGACGGGGGACCGGACGGCTCCCTACGGGCTCGCCTCGATCGGCTACGACGACGAGGGGGTCGCCGCGCAGTCCTTCGACCTCGTCGCGGGGGGCCTGCTCGTCGGCTACCAGCTCGACCGCCGGATGGCCGCGGCGCGGGGCTTGGCCCGCTCGAACGGGTGCGCCTTCGCCGACTCACCGCTCAGCATCCCGATGCAGCGCATGGCGAACGTCTCACTCCGCCCCGCCGCCTCCCCGGGCCCGACGACCGACGAACTCATCGGAGGCGTCGACCGGGGCATCTACGTCGTCGGCGACAAGAGCTGGTCGATCGACATGCAGCGCTACAACTTCCAGTTCACCGGGCAGCGGTTCTTCCGGATCGAGAACGGGCGCCTCGCCGGGCAGCTGCGCGACGTCGCCTACCAGGCGACGACGACGGACTTCTGGGGGGCGCTCGCGGCCCTCGGCGGCGAGTCGACCTACCTGCTCGGCGGGGCTTTCAACTGCGGCAAGGGCCAGCCGGGCCAGGTCGCGCCGGTAAGCCACGGCACGCCGAGCGCGCTCTTCGAACAGATCCGGGTGCTGAACACACGGGTGGAGTCGGGGCGATGACGGGCCGGGGCGGATCCGGGCTGCCCTCCGCGGCCACCGTCGTCGAGGAGGCGCTGGCAGCGTCGCGGGCCGCGGGGTGTGTCGTCATCGTCGACGACGTGAGCGAAGCCAACGTGCGGTTCGCCAACAACACGACGACGACGAACGGCGTGCGGCGGGACCGCCGGGTGACCGTCGTGAGCTTCGTCGACCAGCCCGCGGGCGTCAGTGCCGGGGTGGCCTCGGCGAGCGGCCCCGTCGAGATCGCCGGTCTCGTCGCCGCGGCGGAGTCGGACGCGGGGGCTTCCGAACCGGCCGAGGACGCCTCGCCGCTCGAGCCGACGGGTTGCGACGACTCGTTCGCCGAGCCGCCGGCGATGACCGACCTCGGCGTGTTCGCCGGGATCCTCGAGGACCTGCGCCCGGCGTTCGGCGCCGCCCGCGCCGAGGGGCGGGTGCTCGCCGGCTTCGCGATCCACGAGATGCGCACGACCTACCTCGGGACCTCGGCGGGGGGGCGACGCCGTCATGTCCAGCCGACGGGAGCCTTCGAGCTCGTCGCCCGCACGGCCGACGGCGCGGCGTCCACGTGGGCGGGGGTGGGCACGCCCGACTTCACCGACGTCTCGCTCGCCGACCTCGACGAGAAGCTCCAGCTGAGGCTCGGCTGGGCGAGGCGGAAGGTGGACCTCGAGCCCGGACGGCGGGAGGTGATCCTGCCGCCGGACGCCGTCGCCGACCTCGTGCTGGAGATGGACTTCGCGGCGAGCGGTCGGGAGGCCGAGGACGGGGGCACGGTGTACTCGGCGCCGGGGGGCCGCACCCGGCTCGGCGAGCAGCTCACGGGACTGCCCTTCGAGATGTGGGGCGACCCGGCGGCCGCGGGCCTCGAGTGCACGCCGTTCGTCGTCGCGGGCTCGTCGGGAGCCGACACGTCGGTCTTCGACAACGGCCTGCCGATACCGCCGGCCCACTGGATCACCGGGGGCGCGCTTAGCCGCCTCCGCTACCACCGCGCCGGCGCCCGGCGCGGTGGTGCCGCCTTCGCCCCGCCGGCGGACAACCTGCTGCTCGCGCTCCCGGGGGCGGAGGGCTCCCTCGACGATCTCATCGCGCACACCAAGCGGGGCCTGTTGCTCACCTGCCTGTGGTACATCCGGGAGGTCGACCGCTCGACGCTCCTGCTCACCGGGCTCACGCGTGACGGGGTCTATCTCGTCGAAGACGGTGAGGTGGTGGGCGCCGTGAACAACTTCCGGTTCAACGAGAGCCCCATCGACGCGCTGGGGCGGACGATCGAGGCCAGCCGGAGTGAGCGGGCGCTCTCACGGGAGTGGCACGAGTGGGCGAACCGCACCGCGATGCCCGGATTGCGGGTCGCCGACTTCAACATGAGCTCGGTCAGCCCTGCGAGCTGAGCGGCCGAGAGTGCCGCGACCGCACGGGTCGGTGTGAGCGAACGGGCGTGCGAGAGACATGAGCCCCGCCGGCGCGACGCCGCGTGCCGGGCACGCCCGGCACAAGTCTGCTGCGAAGGGGTTTGTGCGCGCCGAAGGCGGGTGCGCGTCGTCCCGGACCGCGCGCCGGTGCACCAAGATCGTCGTGCTCGCCGGCTCGCCGCATTCCGAGGTCGTCATCTCGAACATGCTTGAGGTCGTCCGGGTCGCGTGAGCCGAGGCGCCCGGGCGGCGCGGCGTCACACCCCCTCGTGGGGCCTTGGCAGGTGGCCGGGGCGGCGGCGGGGCAGGACGACGATCCCGCCGAAGCCGTCCTCGATGACGCGCAACTCGGCGCCGTAGTGCCCGGCGAGCGTGTCCTCGGTGAGGACGGCCTGGGCCGTACCCTCGGCGATCACACGCCCGGCGGCGAGGAGGGCGAGGCGGTCAGAGAACTCGCCGGCCAGCGTGAGGTCGTGCATCGCCGAGACGACGGTGAGCCGGCGTTCGTCGCGCAGCTCGTCGACGAGTTCGAGGACCCGCTGGCCGTGTCCGATGTCGAGCGCCGCCGTCGGCTCGTCGAGCAGCAACAGCGGCGCCTGCTGGGCGAGCGCCCGGCCGAGCACGGCGCGCTGCGCCTCGCCTCCGGAGAGCGAGCCGAGTTCACGGTCACCCAGCGCGTCGAGTCCGAGGCGGGCGAGGACGCTCGCGACGACGGCGCGGTCGCGGCGGTCCTCCGTGCCGAAGAGCGCGATGTACGGGGTCCGCCCGAGCGCCACGTAGTCGCAGACGATCATCGCCGCCGGGAGGGTCGGCCGTTGCGGGACGTAGGCGATGAGCCGGGCGAGGCGCCTCCGGCGGGCGGTGTCGAGCGGCTCGCCGTCGAGCCGCACCTCGCCGCCGAAGTCGACGAGACCGGCGATCGCGCGCAGAAGCGTCGTCTTGCCGCTCCCGTTCGGCCCGATGAGGCAGAGCCAGCCGCCCTCCGCGACGGCGAGCGAGATCCCGGAGAGGACCTCGTGGCCGGCGTAGGCGACGCGGAGACCGGCGACGTCGAGCCTCACGGCTGCCGCCTCGACTGGCGCAGGACGACGAGGAAGAACGGCGCGCCGACAAAGGCGGTGACGACGCCGAGCGGCACCTCGGCGGGAGAGAGGACGGTCCGGGCGACGAGGTCGGCGAGGATGAGGAAGGCGGCGCCGACGAGGATCGACAGCGGCAGGATCCGCCGGTAGCTCGGGCCGACGACGAGGCGCACCGTGTGCGGCACGATGATGCCGACGAAGCCGACGAGCCCGCTCACCGCGACGACGGCCGCCGTGGCGAGCGTCGAGGCGACGACGACGAGGAGCCGCACGCGGTTGGCCCGCACGCCGAGGCTGTCGGCCTCCTCGTCGCCGACGGCCATCACGTCGAGGAGGCGTCGCGAGGCGAGGAGCACGGCGCCGCAGACAGCGACGTAGGGGATGACGAGCCCGACCTCCTGCCAGTCGGCCGTCGAGAGCCCGCCGAGGATCCACGAGTAGACCTGCATGAGCGTCGGCGTGTTGCGCTGCTGGGTGTAGGTCTGGATCGCCGTGAAAAAGGACCCGACGGCGACACCAGCGAGGATGAGGCTCGTCGTCGTGCGCTGCCGCTGGCCCGAGCGGCCGAGGACGTAGGTGAGGGCGACGGCGACGAGCGCGCCCAGGAAGGCGGCGAGCGGCACGGGGTCGACCGCCCACGTCGTCGGGTCCGAGACCTCCGCGACGGCGATCGTCGCGCCGAGCCCCGCCCCGGCCGCCACGCCCAGCAGGTACGGGTCAGCGAGCGGGTTCTGGAACACCCCCTGGTAGGAGGCGCCGGCCATCGCCAGGGTCGCGCCGACGATCGCGCCCAGAACGACCCGCGGGGCGCGGATCTGCCAGACGATCCCGGCGTCGAGCGCCGAGACGTGGCTGTGGAAACCGAGCAGCTTCGAGGCGAGCACTTCGAGGACCGTGCCCGGAGACAGGTCGGCCGGTCCGACGAGCACGGAGAGGAGCGCCGCCCCGACGAGCACGAGGCACGCGCCGGCCAACAACCAGCCGCCCAGCCGCGACGATGAGCGCCCGGGTCGCGCCGGTGCGCCGGGTCGGCTGGTCAGCCCTGGCGGTGCCGTTTGATCCTCCACAGCGCGGCTTCGATGTCCCGGGCGAGCACGACGACGCGCGGTCCCCAACGCGAGGCGATGTCGTCATCGAGACCCACGACGTCGCCGTTGCGCACCGCCGCGACAGCGCGCCATCCCGGGCGGGCGGCGACGGTGCGCGCCGACTGGTCACAGCAGATCGTGTCGGCGAGGAAGATGATCCGCGGGTTGGACTTCACGATGTACTCGTCCGAGAGCTGGGGGTAGCCGCTGGAGGCCCCTTGGGCGGCATCGGCGATGTTGTGCAGCCCGAACATCTTGAACAGCTGGCCGACGTAGGTGGACGAGGTCACCGAGTAGAAGTCGGGCTCGAGCTCGAAGTAGTACGTGGGCGGGGTTGTGAACCGCGGCGCCGAGGCGACGGTGGCGGCGATCTGGCGCCGCATCCGGCGCACGAGCGCCCCGGCGGCCGCCTCGTGGCCGGTCACCCGCCCGAGTGAGCTGATCTGAGAGTAGGTGCCACCGAGGTTCGTCGCCGCCGGCTCGAGCAGCACGGGTACGCCGAGCGCGCTGAGCGACTTCACGAACCCCTGGGGGTCGTAGGAGACGACGACGAGGTCGGGGTCGTAGCGTGCGAGGGCCTCGATGTTCGGCTCCAGGCCCGAGAGCGAGGTGCGCGGCGCCGACGCAGGGTAGTCGGAGTCGTCGTCGACGGCGACCACCTGGTGGCCGGCCCCGATCGCGAAGAGCATCTCGGTCGCTGTCGGCGAGAGCGAGATGATCCGGTCCGGGGGCTTGTTCCTCGTGGCGCGGGCACTCGCCAGGGCCGCGCCGCCCGCCGTGGTGAGCGACGCGGCCAGCGCACCCAGGGCGAGGAGCGCGAGGCCGTGCCGGGCCGCCCGGGCCCACGACGGGTGTCGCACGGCGCGGCGCGCGCGTGCCTCGGCATATCGGTCGTACTGGGTCACATCCCGCTCCTCCTGGCCGAACGCGCGGCCTGCCGGTCGGCCTCACCGGCCAGGAGCGGGGTCACCTCCGGCGAGGTTCCGGAGGCACTGCACCGTGCAGTCGCCAACCCTGACGCGAGGTCCGACATCTTGCCGAGGCAGGTCTCCTGACTCCCGGATCAACGCTCGCCCGTGCCTTCCCAGGACCCGTGTCCCAGTGGCGTCGCTCGGGTTCGCTCCCCGGTCACAGTGGCGCGACCGTGCCGGATTCCCACCGGCTTCCCTTTTCAGCCCCCGGCTCAACGTTGCCGGCGGCCACCTCGGGTGCTACGCAAATCGTGCAGCGGCGTCATTCTGCACGGCGCGCCCCGGGGCCGCAACCGTTTCGGGGGCGGATAGCGGAGACTTCTGTGGGCGCGGTCTCGGCCACTGGCGCAGCGGCGAGCCCGCGTCGGCGGGCGTCGCGGCGGCCGAGGGCGACGAAGATGGTCGTGGCGGTCGCCGCGTAGGCGAGATAGGCGAGAAGCTGCAGCGCCGTCGGCTGGTCGGCGTAGCCGACTAGGGAGTGGAAGACGTCACCGAGCGAGGAACCCTCTGACAGCTGGCTGCTCGTGTCCCACAGGCGACCTGACAAAACGTGGACCCAGCCGAGTTGCTGGAGGTTCTCGACGATGTCGGCGACGAGGCCGGCGGCGAAGACCATGAGCACCGTCCCGATGACGGTGAAGAACACACCGAGGTTGATCCGCCGGCCGAGCCGGAAGACGGCAAGAGAGAAGGCGAGGGCGCAGGCGAGCCCGCCGGTGGCGCCAAGCAGCGTGCCGTGCGTCCCGGCGGCGAAGACGATCGCCAGGGTGAATACGGCCGTCTCGAGCCCCTCGCGCCCGACCGCCTGGAACGCGAGCAGTCCGAGGCCGTAGCGCTCCCGCCTGCCGAGGGCACGGTCGGCGCGCGCCGCGAGGTCACGTGACATCGAGCGGGCGTGCCGGCGCATCCAGAAGGTCATGTAGGTGAGCACGACGACGGCGAGCGCGTAGGTCGCCGTCTCGAAGACGGTCTGGACCCGCGAGCCGTCGTAGGAGTGGATCGTGTAGTAGGCGGCGAAGCCGCCGGCGGTCGCGAGCCCGGCCGCGAGGCCGACGCCGACGAAGACGTCGCGGAAATGGCGGCGCTGCCCGATCCGGTCGAGGTACGAGCAGAGGATCGCGACGATGATGCTCGCCTCGGTGCCCTCGCGAAGGAAGATGACGAACGCCGCGAGCAATGGCCCCCCTCTCAATGTCAAGTACACCTGATAATAAGTGTCCAGTCAACCTGAAATTCGTGGTTAACTGGTTATGGCGCGGGCGGGCCCCGGCCTCGTCCACGTATCGTGGGCCGGCGGGCAGTCGCGGTCGGGCCCAGCTGGCCCTGGAGGAGGACGGGCATGACGATCGCGGTGGGAGAGCGGATTCCGGATGTCGAGCTCCGCATCATGGGGGAGGACGGCCCCAAGCCCGTGCGCAGCACCGAGGTGTTGGGCCACGGGAAAGTTGTCCTATTCGGGCTGCCGGGAGCGTTCACTCCGACGTGCACGGACTTCCACCTGCCGGGCTTCGTCTCGCGGGCCGGGGAGTTCCAGGCGAAGGACGTCGAGCTCATCGCCTGCGTCTCGGTGAACGACGCCTGGGTGATGGACGCCTGGGCCTCGTACCGCCGGGTCGGCGGCAAGGTGCTGATGCTCGCCGACGGCAACGGCGAGTTCACGCGGAAGCTCGGCCTCGAGGAGGACCTGTCGGCCAAGGGCCTGGGCATGCGCTCGCAGCGCTACGCGGCCGTGCTGGAAGACGGCGTCGTCACCTACCTGGGGATCGAGCCGGGCCCGGGGCTCTCGGTGAGCGGCGCCGAGGCGGTGCTCGCCGCCCTTTGAGGACCGGTCCCGCACGGAGGCGGCGGGGGACCGGCGATGTTGACATAATTGTGAGTGATCACTAACGCGGGGTGGTGGTAGCCACGCCAGGTGCCAAATCGCCGGACCGCAAACGCAGCGGTCTGCGCATGACCGCCGACGAGCGGCGGGGCGCCGTGTTGCAGGCCGCGCTGGGGATTTTCGCCCGGGACGGGATCAACGGGGCGTCGACCGAAGAGATCGCTGCCGCGGCGGGGATCTCGCAGCCCTACCTTTTCCGGCTCTTCGGGACGAAGCGCGAGCTTTTCCTCGAGACGGTGGCACTCGGTTGCGCGGCGATCATCCGGGCGTTCAAGCAGGCGAGCGAGGGCCTCGAGGGCGCCAAGGCGCTCGAGGCGATGGGCCGGAGCTACCCGACGCTCATCGCCGACCAGAACCTGCTGCTTATCCAGTTGCAGGCCTACGCCGCGGCCGGTGAGCCGGAGATCCGCCAGTTCACCTCGGAGCAGTTCACCGGCATCGTCCAGTACGTCGCGAACCGCACGGGCCTGGGACCGGCGGCGATGCGGGAGTTCTTCGCGACGGGGATGCTCCTCAACCTCGTCGCGGCCCTCGGCCTGATGGACCTCGACGAACTCTGGGGCGACCTGCGGTACGACCCGGACATGATGGCGGTCCACCAGCGTTTCGGCGCGCCCCCCTTCGACCCGGCGGGGTGAGGACGTTGCCGGCTGCGCCGCCGCGCGCCGGGGGACGGGCCCGGCCGACCGATTAGATTCGCGGCATGGTGAGCAAGCACGAGATGACAGCCAAGGACTCAGCGGGCCGTGTGACGGGGACCGACCGGGTGAAGCGCGGCCTCGCCGAGATGCTGCGTGGTGGCGTGATTATGGACGTCGTCACGCCCGAGCACGCCAAGATCGCCGAGGACGCCGGCGCCGTCGCCGTGATGGCGCTCGAGCGGGTGCCCGCCGACATCCGCCGGGACGGCGGTGTCGCGCGCATGAGCGATCCGGCCCTCATCGAGGCGATCAAGGCGGCGGTCACGATCCCCGTCATGGCCAAGGCGCGTATCGGGCACTTCGCCGAGGCGCAGATCCTCCAGGCACTCCAGGTCGACTACATCGACGAGAGCGAGGTCCTCACCCCGGCCGACGAGGCGTACCACATCGACAAGTGGGGCTTCGAGGTGCCCTTCGTCTGCGGCGCGACGAACCTCGGCGAGGCGTTGCGGCGAATCTCGGAGGGCGCGGCGATGATCCGCTCGAAGGGCGAGGCCGGATCGGGCAACATCGTCGAGGCGGTGCGCCACCTGCGGTCGGTCCTCGGCGACATCCGGGCCATCGCGACCTGCGATGCCACCGAGCGCTACGGGTGGGCGAAGCAACTCCAGGCCCCGGTCGGTCTCGTCCAGGAGATCGCCGAGACGGGCCGGCTGCCGGTCCCGTTGTTCTGCGCTGGCGGTATCGCCACCCCGGCCGACGCCGCCCTCGTGATGCAGCTCGGCGCCGAGGCGGTCTTCGTCGGCTCGGGGATCTTCAAGAGCGAGGACCCGGCTGTCCGCGCCCGGGCGATCGTCGAGGCGACGGCGCACTTCCGCGACCCCGAAATCCTCGTCAAGGTGTCGCGCGGCCTCGGGACGCCGATGAAGGGTGCCGAGATCTCGACCCTCGAGACGAGGCTCGCCGAACGCGGCTGGTGAGATGGCGGCAGAACCGAAGCGCGCGGCCCCGGGCCGCGCTGTCGTCGTCGCCGCCCCGGTGATCGGGGTCCTCGCCCTCCAGGGTGATGTTTCGGAACACGTCGGGATGTTGCAGGCGCTCGGGGTCGGCGTCGCCGAGGTCCGCCTGCCCCGGGACCTCGCCGGGGTCGACGCGCTGGTGCTGCCCGGTGGGGAGTCGACGACGCTCCAGCTGCTCCTCGAGGCAGCGGGCCTGCGGGATGTCATCGCCGCCCGGATCGCGGCAGGGATGCCCGTGCTTGGCACGTGCGCGGGGATGATCCTCCTGGCGACGACCGTGCTCGACGGGAGGCCAGATCAGTGGAGCTTCGGCGCCATCGACCTTGCCGTGCGCCGCAACGCCTTCGGGCGCCAGGTCGCCTCGTTCGAGGAGGATCTCGACCTCGCCGGCATCGGCGGCGGACCTCTCCACGCGGTGTTCATCCGCGCGCCCGTCGTCGAGACGGTCGGGAGCGGCGTCGAGGTGCTCGCCACCATTTCGATGTCCGATGACGGCGCACACCCCGTCGCCTGCCGCCAGGGGCGGGTGACCGTGACGGCCTTCCACCCCGAGCTCGTGGGGGACCACCGCCTGCACGAGCTGCTCGTCGCCGACGCTGCGGCGGTCACCGCACATCAGGTTCCCCGAAGTTCAGGCTCGGGTGCGGGTCGCCGACGGCACTAGGCGCCACGGCACCCCGGCCCGCACGTGCTTGTCCGCGTGGAACCGCCGAGGTCTGGAGGCCCCGCGGAGGAGCTCGTCATCACCGCGGACGGCACAGTGCCGTCCATCCGGCCGGGAGGTCTGGGCCAGCCGATTTGGATCTCGCCCGCGTGGCTCGCAGGTTCTCGGGCGCCTTGCCGGCCGGCATCGTCACCGACCAGGCGCGTCCGGGCGACGCCTCGAATCAGATCGTCCGCACGTTCTGGAACCCGCAGCTCCTGTCGACAGCGTGGTTCGCCGAGTCCGACAGGTCCCTCGGTCGGGGGATGTTGCTGTATAGTACTAGAAATAGTAGTATCATAAACACCATGGAGATCGATCCAGCAAGTCCGATCCCGTTGCACGAGCAGGTCGCGGCTGCGATCCGCCGTGCCATCGCGGACGGCGAAGCCCGTCCAGGCGGCCGGCTTCCGCCGGCTCGGGATCTGGCTGCCGTTCTCGGCGTCAACCCGAACACCGTGTTTCGCTCCCTGCACACCCTTCGTGACGAGGGACTGCTCGAGTTTCGACGGGGACGAGGCGTCACCGTTACCGGCGCCGCTCCCCAGAACAGCGCAATCGTCACCAAAGCCCGTGAACTGGTGGCGTTGGCGCGGCGGATGGGATATCGGCGCGAGGAACTGGCCAAGCTCATCGAGCAGGTCTCGTGAGGAGTCGTGGCAATGACGCTCGTCTGTGAACAGCAAGTATTGGTGGTGCTCGAGGCCGAGGCACTGATCAAGGAGGCACGCCGGAGGCAGCACAGACGCTGGTTTGCCCTCGGCGCGCTGGTGGTCGTGGTCGCGGCCACGGTTGGCGTCGTTGCGGCCCGCAACGGTGGCGGCCGACCCGCCTTGCGACCGACGGCGCGGGTGTCGCCATCCACAACTGCCGAGCTGTTCGGGAGATCCGTCGCGGTCCCCTCCCAGTTCATCGCGGCCGGTTGGCCGGTGCAGAACATGCCCGCGGGCCAACTCAGCTGGGGAAGAGAACTCGTGCTGATGGCGACGAAGGATGGCCGGGTGCAGCGCGTCCTGGCCCGCGGTTTGCTCACCACGGGCGGGAGCGCCGGGAGCACCGTCTACTTCGTGCGGAACTCCCCGAATGGCGTCTCGGACATCGCCAAGGTCTCCACGGCTGGCGGACCCGTCGGGACCGTCGCCGTCGGTGCGCTGCCGACGCCGAGCCCGAATGGCCGCTTCCTCGCCTATGTCTCACACTCCACGGACCTCGAAGTGCGTGATCTCGTCACGGACGCGACGACGTCGATGGCGCTGTCCTCCCTCATGCCCGGTGTTCACGGGCTGATAGTCGTGGGACTGGCCTGGCTGTCGCCAGGTGACCGGCTCGCCTTGATCGTCCGTTCCGTGTTGAACGCCGAGGCCGGTGCGAGACTCGAGGTCGTCGGTGTCCGCGCGGGTCATCTGGCCGGAACCGGGACGAGGCGTCTTGGTCCGGGCGAGACCTGGATCTTCCTTGCCCGCAGCTCCCAGCCGAACACGCTGCGCGCCGCGTGGATACCGACCAGGGGAACGTCGACGGCCATTCACGTCGTGCGGATCAGTCTCTCTGGCGGCCGCGCGACCATTGCCAACATCGCCGCGCTTCCCGGGGTCTGTGGCGCCGGCGCCTTGGATGACGTCGATCCGAGCGGGCGGTACGTGCTGTGTTCGGTCGGGAGCTCCGGCAGCACATCCTTCGCCCACATCGATCTCGTGCGCTTCGAGCACGGAAGATACGTCGTTGCCGCCTCCACGGGCGCCGATCGATTCGTGATCACTTCGGCCTCCTGGTGAGCGCTCACGGCCTGCGACGGGTCGTGTCGACCTGCCGACCGGGCACTGCATGACAGCCCGACTGCTCCCCCCGACACCCGGAGGCTCATCCTCGGCCGCCGTCACCTGGAGGCCGTTCTCGCAAGGTACGTCGAGCACGACAACTCGCACCGTCCCCAAGGGTCGCTCGGACGATGTCCGCCATCTCCAGCGGATTCGACCCCTCAGGGTTTAGGCGACGCCGACCTCAGAAAGCTGCGAAGAATCGACCGTCCAGGCGGGCTCATCCACGAGCACTCGATGGTGGCCCGAAGCGGGTCGACGGATTCTCGGCACCCACGGGTTCACGTCGGCGGCCCGTCGGTCGCGTACCTGCGACGCTGACGCCATTTCCTGCTCTACGACACATTTGCCCTTTTGGCAGCCCTGCTAGTGTTCGCGCCCAGACGGGTAGCAGCTGGTACCTGCAGTTCCTGGAGGCGCAGTCAAATGGGGGCCACCGGACAGGTTTCCTGCCGGTTCCTGGGGTCCTGAGCACTGACGGGTCACTGCTCCGAGCGTGGCCGACGCGACTCCGGAACTGATTGAAACCAACCAAGGGCGCGACGATGAAGGGGACTGGCGGCACCGCATCAGAGCCGAAGGACGAGCCCCCGGCCGCCGACGCGGGCCAGGTGCCGACGGAGCCGGGTCCGGACCAGCCTCCCGGGAGGTCTCTGTCGGCCGACATCTTCATCTCCTACTCCCGCAAGGACATCGCCTTCGCGCGCTTGCTCCGCTCCTCTTTGGAATCTTCGGGCCTCAACACCTGGATCGACTGGGAAAGGATCCCGGTTGGCGAGCAGTGGTGGTCCGAGATCTCCCAGGCGATCGAGCGGTGCAACGTCTTCATGTTCATCATCAGCGCCAGCTCCATCGGCTCTTCGGTCTGCAAGGACGAGATCAACGAGGCGCTCAAGAACCACAAGCGGGTCATCCCGGTCCTCGTCGACAACGTGACACCCGAAGCCGTGCGCGAGTTCATCCCCGAGCTGCCGGGCTTGAACTGGGTCGTCTTCGAAAAGGACCACCTCTTCCGGCTCGGCGAAGACGCCGAGGCCGCGCCCGGGCGAGACGAAGACCGCCTGGTGGCATTGCCCAACACGCCCCAGTTCGAGCAGGCCCTGGCCAAGCTCACCGAGACGGTTCACACCGACTGGGACTGGGTGAAAGCTCATACCCAGTTGCAGGTGGACGCCCTCAGGTGGTCGGCCCGGGGTCGGGACGCCAGCTACTTGGTCCGCGGCTCGGCCCTCGAGGACGCGGAAGGCTGGCTCGCGCGCGCCGTCGGTAGGGACCCCCAGCCCACCCTGCTCCAGTCGCAGTTCATCTCTGCTGGCCGTCTCGAAGAGGCCCGTCGCCAGCGCGAGGCAGCCCGGCGACAGCGCCGGCTGCTGCGGGTGATCGCCATTGCACTCGTGGTCACGGTGGCGCTCGGGTGCGTTGCCATCATCCAGCGTTCCGATGCTCGGCGAGAGGCGCACATCGCCCAGGGGCAGGCTCGCCTCGCCGAGTCGGGAGACCTGGCAGCCGAGTCGACCAACGTGATGCCCGGCAATGCTGGGCTCGGGGCGTTGCTCAGCCTTGAGTCCTTGCGGCTCTCAGCGAACGCAACGGCTAGGGCCGCCGTCTTCAACGCCCTCGGCCAACCCCTCGACACCATTCTTTCCGGGCTTTCCAGTCGCGACATTGTTGGCGACTTCAGGCCCATCGATGGCGTCACCTTCAGCCCGGACGGGAAGATCCTGGCCATCGTGCAAGACGACGGCAACGTGGTGCTCTGGGACACGGCCACGCACGCCAGGCTCGGCGAGCTCGGCGACGGGAACGCCATCGGCGCCGTCGCCTTCAGCCCGGACGGGAAGACCGTGGCCGCCGGGGATAATGACGGCAACGTGGTGCTCTGGGACACGGCCATGCGCACCAGGCTCGCCCGGTTCAGCGAAGTGAACCCCATCGACAGCCTCGCGTTCAGCCCGGACGGGAAGACCCTGGCCGGCGGGGATGACGAAGGTCTCGTCGTGCTCTGGGACACGGCCACGGGCACCCGACTTGGCCAGCTCGGCCAGCTCAGCGGCGACGCAATCGTCCAAGTTGCTTTCAGCCCGGACGGCAAGTCGCTGGTCACCGCGGGTTCGGGCGGTGTGGTGCTCTGGGACACCGCCACGCGCTCCAGGCTCGGCCAGCTTGGCAGCCACATGATGTTCTTTGGGAGCGTCGCCTTCAGCCCGAATGGGCAAACTCTGGCCACGGCGAATGCGAGCGGTGCGGCGCTCTGGGACCTCGCCACGCGCTCCAAGCTCGGCCAGCTCGGCCTGACCAACAGCAGTAGCCAGGACCTCAGCGCCGCCTACAGCCCGGACGGGAAGATCCTGGCTATCGGGGATGACGAGGGCAAGGTGGTGCTCCGGGACACGGCCACGCGCACCCAGCTCGGCCAGCTCGGCAAGAACATGAACCTGGTTGGCGTCGCCTTCAGCCCCGACGGGAAGACCCTCGCCACCGTAGAGACCGCGGAGTGGGGGCTGGTTTACGGCAAGGTGGTCCTCTGGGACACCGCCACGCGCACCCAGCTCGGCCAGCTCGGGAGCGGCGACCAAGTCTGCAGCGTCGCTTTCAGCCCGGACGGGAAGACTCTCGCCACCGCGGATTTTGACGGCAAGGTGGTCCTCTGGGACGCGGCCACGCACACCAAGCTCGGCGAGCTCAGCGGCGGGCTCCGCCTCGACAGCGTCGCCTTCAGCCCGGACGGGACAACCCTGGCCGCCGGGAATGACGAGGACGACGTGGTCCTCTGGGACACGGCGAAGCGCGCCAAGCTCGGCGAGCTCAGCGGCGGGAACCCGAATGAGCAGGAGACCTTCACCCCCCAGGGGACCATAGCCTTCAGCCCCGACGGGAAGACCTTGGGCGCCGTGGACGCCAGCGGCAACGTGGTGCTCTGGGACACTGCCACGCGTACCCAGCTCGGCCAGCTCAGCGACGGGAGCCCCACTGAGAGCGTCGCCTTCAGCCCCGACGGGAAGACCCTGGCCACCGGGGACGACGCAGGAAACGTGGTGCTCTGGGACACGGCCACGCGTACCCAGCTCGGCCAGCTCAGCGGCGACGTCCAGATCGACAGCGTCGCCTTCAGCCCGGACGGGAAGGACCTGGCCAGCGCGGATCTGGACGGCACGGTGGCGCTCGTCCCCTCGCTGTACTGGGCGGGGAATTTCGTCAGGGTCCAGAAGATCCTCTGCGCCGAGGTAGGCGCCAACCTCACACGAGCGCAGTGGCGTCAATACGTTCCCAATGAGCCTTACCGCGCCATCTGCCCGGTCCACCCCTAGCCCAGGGGCATGTGACGAGTTGCGCCGCCCCTCCGAACGTCTGGCCCGCGGGGCGGTCCCGGCGGAGCAACGGGTGCCGACCGCGCGCGTCGAGACCTCCGGTCACCAATCCTGAGGCACACGGCTGCGCCCAGGCCCTGACTATCGCTCCCGCACGATCTCGAGCCCGACCTCGGCCAGGTAGGCCGGGATCTGGCGCACAGTGTCCCGGTCCCAGCCCTTGGCTTCGTCCGACAGCTCCGCCCAGCTGACGATGCAGGGACTGGTCTTCTTGGCGACGTCCTTCTTCGGGCCCCATACCCAACCGTCCATCAGGCGCTCGACGTTCCACCTCGCGTGCTCGACTTCGGCGAGTGTC
Source organism: Acidimicrobiaceae bacterium (assembly GCA_003159795.1). GTDB lineage: Bacteria > Actinomycetota > Acidimicrobiia > Acidimicrobiales > Bog-793 > Bog-793. The sequence continues at coordinate 25,878 of PLPK01000052.1, forward strand.
TCGGCCTCGTCGTCGGTCAGCTGCACGAGCCCGGCATCCGGGCCGGCTGCTCGCACCGCGCAGCCGATCTCGCGGAGCTTGTCGTAGATGGCGTCAGCCTGTTTGCGATTTGCTTCCTTCAGGCTGTCCTCGAGCGCCGCCCACTCGGCCAACGACAGGTCGTCGCTGACCGCGTTCCTCTGCCGCTGGCGGTAGTTCTCGTGGATCGCCCGCGCGATGGTCTCCCGCATGCCGCCGTCCAGCGTCGAGGTGTCACGCTCGACGAACGCCTTCACCGTCAGCGCCTCGGCGGGCAGGCGCAGCAGCCTGGGCGACCGGCTCCAGTCGTCATCCTGCAGGAGTTTGGCCGCGGCACGACCGCTTCCGTCGACAATCGCGACCCATGCGCCGAGGGCGAGAGCGATACGGTACTCGGCCGCCGCGATGGGACCACCGCCGATGCCGAGCAGCTTGACCTCCGACGCGTTCGTGCCCGTCGCGATGAGATCGATCCAGCTTTGCAACGACTCGAGCGGGGTAAAACCCTCACCGGCGGTCGTCCGGATCTCGTCGTAGCGACCCGGATCCCTGTCGACCGCGGCGTCGGCGGGGACGAACAGCGGGACATAGCCGACGGCGCGGATCGACCCCGGACACGCGGCGCGCAGGTCACCGACCAATCCGGAGACGCCCTCGATCGTGCCGCCGGAAATGACCGTGCCGGTGAACCCGTCGAAGGCGTCGACCAGCAGCGAGCGACAAGCGATCGTCTGATCGCCTGAGACGGTGCCGCCGCCCGCGACGATGACCACAGGACCGCTGATCGGCTCGCACGTCGTCGAGGCGAGCGTCTTCAGCTTCCTGAGCGCGTCGTCCGAAGGAAACTTCTCGGCTCGAGCGGCCAGCAGCAGCCGTAGCACCCACTCGTGGCCCGGCAGCTTGTCGGCGACGGGTGCCAGACGGTCGAGCGAATACAACGTCGTGTCGATCATGAAAGGAGCGGTGGTCAGTTGCAGCGCTTTTCCGTAGGCGGCCAGGCTCTCGTAAGACTCCCCGAGCATCAGATGAAACTCGCCCATGCTGTAGAAGGCCCACGGCAGGTTCACGCCGACGTCGGCCTGGTCACGGCAGCGCTCGATCGCCGAGCGGATGATCGGCCCGGTGAGCGAGACCACGGACGTGTCGCGTCGGTAAGAGATCTCCGACTCGAGGTAGTTGGTCAGCGCGTAGGGATCCGATGGATCGACCTCGAACGCCTGGCGGTACAGCTCGCGAGCCCGGTCGTCGTCAACGCCCTTGCACGTGCCGGCGAGCGAGGCCAGCGCGTCCGCATCAGTGGGGGACAGCTCGATGGCCGCTTCGAGATAGCCCTGACCCTGGAGGTACTCGGCGCAACGCGGCGTGTCTCGATGCAGCTTGCACGTCGCAACACCGAGGTCGCGCAGCACCGTCGCGTCCTGCGAGTCGACGTACTCGCTGAGAATGTCCACGGCCTTGTGCCAGTCACCGAGCTCGATCGCAAGCTTGCCGATCCTGGCCGCCAGGTCGGCGTTCTCGGGATCGACCGTGAGGACGAATTCGAGCACCTCCAGTTCGCGGCGCATCTGATCCTCGGTCATGTAGGCGCCGTAGCTGGAGGCGTACTCCCTAAGGCCGCCGTGGATTCGCGAGAACGAGCTGTCGGCCTGCTCGAGAACCGCCGCCACCCGGGCGAATTCACGTTGCCACCTGTCCGGGATCTCGAACCCGGCCTTGTAGGCGAGCTCGTGGGCGGTGTCGGCCCAGGCGTGCTCGAGGATGGTGCGCACCTGCACCTCGGCTCGGTGGTTCGGCATCGCGAGGAGCTCGGGCGGGACGTCCACCTCGATCTCCTCGGTGGGAAAGACGCCCGATTTGAAACTGACGATGTAGTGGACGGAGCGGTAGCCGAACTCGCTCGGCTTGAGCCGCTGGCGAACGTCGATGCTGTTGTCCCAGTCGATCTCGAAGTGCTCCTCGACGAACTTGGAGATCGCGTCAACCTCTTCGGACGTGTGAACGATGACCCTGCCGCCGCAAAGGTCGGTGAACTCATCGACGGGATTCGCACAGCGTTTGCGGAAGATCTTCTCGGCGAAGCTGGCAATCGACTTCGGCCGTGCCTGGACGATGGCGAGCGGTGCGGTCTTCGTCGCGGCCTTGCCCAAGACCTGCTCGAGTGTCGCGGCGAACACCACGTAGCCCGGACGGCGCTCCCTGAAAGCCGCGATCTGGCCGCGGGCCCAAGCGAGCTCGGATTCGCCCTCAGTCATGATTGGAGTCTCCCTTGTGCGGCCTATTGGTGAGAGATCAGACCGAAGTACGACCTGATCTGCCTCGCCTCCGAAGAGCCGGGAGGACAGTGCTCATACTCGTCCGGCCCTATCCAGGCGAAGGCGCTGTGCTCCGAGCTCAGCGTGACCTCGCCGTCGACGTAGTCGCACACGAACGTGACGCCGGTGACCCAGAACGGCTCCTTTAGGAAGTGCCAGGTCGCGAACGGACGACCGACCTCGATTGTGAGCCCGGTCTCCTCCGCGACCTCGCGCTTCAGTGCCGTTTCCAGCTCCTCGCCGTAACGGATCTTTCCGCCGGGTAGCTCCCACAGGCCCAGGTCGAGGCTACTGTTCCCCGATCGCTGCAACAGCAGGATCTTGCCCTCCCGCCTGACGATCGCCCTAGCAGCCACGCCGAGCGGCTTATCCACAGCAGTTCCTTTCCACAACGCCAGCCAGCCCGAGTGCCATGGCTTTCTGGCAGGCGGTCCGCTCGCGCAAACGAGCGGCTGAGGCCAGGGCGTGCAACTCTTCCACGAGATTGTCTCGAGCGGCTGAACGCCGACTATAGGTATCGCGGGCGGAGATAGGCAGTGTCGCTGGGCCGGGTCTGCGAAAGGGTCGCGCTTCACCTGTAGGTGGCGCGTATCCGATCCCTCGAGACTGAGCCGAACCTTGGCCACTGTAGGTGAGGCGTATGTCTTGCGTCACGACGATCCACCCGTCCTCGGCGTCATGATCACCGGGATCGCCATCGCCGGCACGGCGATGGTCCTGCTCGAGATCGTCGGGCTCTTCGTCGGCCCGCACGGCGAGCTCGGTCGTGAGCGGTGGGCCACGTCGAGATCCCTTGATCTGGCGCCGGGTGGTCCAGAAGGGTGCCGGTTTCGTCGGCCTAGTCCTCATCGGCAAAGCCGGGATTTGGGTGTTCTCACCTGAAATGGACGCACGAAGGACTAGATCAGCAATCTTCTAGATCTCGTTCGCGAGGTAGTTCGGCGCGTCGCGCACGCCGAACAGGTCGTGGGGGTGACTCTCCCGGTGCGCCTCGGGGCTCACGCGGATGAAACGCGCCTCCTCGCGCAGCTGTGTGATCGTGCGCGTGCCGCAGTAGCCCATCGCCTGGCGCAGGCCCCCGACGAGCTGGTGCACGACCCCGCCGAGCGGTCCCCGGAACGGCACGTATCCCTCGACGCCCTCGGGAACCATCTTTTCCGGGTCGACGACGAGCTCCTGGGAGTAGCGGTCCCTGGAGTACGAGCGGTTCGCCATCGCCGAGAGGCTCCCCATTCCCCGGTAGCGCTTCACGGGCCGGTTGCCGAGCATCGTCGTCTCGCCAGGGCTCTCCTCGACGCCGGCGAACAGCCCCCCGATCATCACGGCATGCGCCCCGGCGCCCACTGCCTTGGCGATGTCGCCCGAGAAGCGCACGCCCCCGTCGGCGAGGATCCCGATGCCGTGGTGGTGCGCCTCTTCGGCGCACTCGTGGATCGCCGTCCACTGCGGGACCCCGACACCCGTCACGACCCGCGTCGTGCAGATCGCCCCGGGTCCGATGCCGACCTTCACGACGTTGGCACCAGCTTCGGCGAGCGCCCTGGTCGCGGCGGCCGTGCCGACGTTGCCGGCGATGATCACGCCGCCCGGCCAGTTGCGCCGCAGCTCGGCGACCGTGTCGATCACCCGCCGGGCGTGGCCGTGGGCCGTGTCGACGCAGACCGCGTCGACCTCGGCGTCGATCAGCATCTTGGCCCGGGTCAGTCCCTCGGCCCCGACGCCAATCGCGGCCGCGACCCGCAGTCTGCCCTCGGGGTCCTTGCAGGCCCGGGGGAACGCCGCCTGTTTCGTGATGTCCTTCACGGTGATGAGGCCGCGCAGGTGGTTGTCGCCGTCGACGATCGGGAGCTTCTCGACCTTGGAGGCCCCGAGGATCCGGCGCGCCCCGGCGAGGTCGGTGCCGAGCGGCGCCGTGATGAGGCCGGTCGAGGTCATCACCTCGGACACGGGCACCGCGGGGTCCTCGTGGAAGCGCAGGTCGCGGTTCGTCACGATGCCCAACAGGTGGTCGTCGGGGTCGACCACGGGGATCCCGGAGATGTGGAAGCGGCTCATCAGCTCGAGGGCCTCGGCGACGGGGCGGTCGGGCCCGATCTTGATCGGGTTGAGCACCATGCCGGCCTCGGAGCGTTTGACGCGGTCGACTTCTTCGGCCTGGCTCTCGGCGGGCATATTGCGGTGGACGACCCCGAGGCCGCCGAGGCGGGCCAACGCGATCGCCATCCGGGCCTCGGTGACGGTGTCCATCGCCGCCGAGACGAGTGGGATGTTGAGTTCGAGGCCGTCGCACAGGCGCGCCGTCGTGTCGACCTCGTTCGGCAGGACGTCCGATGCACGGGGGACCAGCAGCACGTCGTCGAAGGTCAGGGCGATGCCGCCTGAGGATTGTGGATCGACGAGCGCCACGGCACACCACCTCCGGGTCGGGCCGCGCCGGTCTGGGCGGGTTCCCTGAACAGTACCGAGAACCCGCCCGGAGCGCCGTTCTCCGGGTGGTCTACAGCCCGACGATCACCGAGCAGACAGGCCACGCCGACCAGCCGGAGATGCGCTGTAGGCGACGTGCGGCCCGGTCCTGGACCCTCGCCGGGGCCGCGTTCGGCAACCCCTGGTAACCGAGCGCCCACCACGTCGTCGGCGCGAACTGATAGGCCCCGTAGTAGCCGTTGCCGGTGTCCATGCCGTATGAATCGCCGGACTCACAGGTGCGCAGGGCCCGCCACTGCGTCGGCGTCGGTGAAACTCGGGTGTGCTCGCGGGGACGCACTGCGGCCGCCGCGTGCCCCGAAGAACGGGGAGGGCTCACCACAAGGTACGGGAGCGTCCTGCCGAAGGGATCGTTTCGCAGCAGGCTCGCCGGCCTGGTGGTTCGCCGGTCCGGCGGAGCGACGACGTGAGTGTGGCGGATGGCGCGGACCGATTGCGGGTGGTTCGTGATTGCTGCGGCACGCAGGCTGAGCGCGCTGCCGCCGAATACGCCCAGGCCACCGCACATGACGATGGCAGAGGTAACCGCGAGCGAGGAGTTTCGTCGCATCGAAGGCCTCCTTGGATTAGGGGATGTTCCACGTGGTCCAGGTGGGTCGAGATGCGGGCGAACCGTCTTGGTGCATCCGTCTCGCGGCCCGGTGCCGGAAGGGCAGGTCACGGGCCAGGGCGCGCAGGGCGCCCGGGCGAGGTGCAGACGGAGTACGCCCTTGGTTGGTTGTCTTGGCTGCTCCTTACTGTCCTGTCAGGACGGTTCCAGGTGGCCGGCGCAACGGTCATCGACTGGGCGGGGTCCTTTGCGGACCCTCACCCGTCGCCGGTCATCCGGGGACACGCGCGCCAATAGACCGACCGGGAAATGATTTAGCCACAGTTTACCCACCCGGCGGCCCGCCGCTGGAGGTTTCCTGCCTTGTCCCAGCTCAGACGTGGTGCGGCCGGTCGGATATCGCCGGTCAGGCTCCCTGGGGGGTTGCTCCGGCGGGGCTCGGCGGGCGGGTGTGCGGCAGGGCGGGGGAGGCGTTGAGCCGGGCGACGCAGTCCGCCAGGAGCTCCTGCACCGTCGGATCGGGGTCGGCGGTCGGGAACGTGATCGCCGTCACCGTCGCGTAGTCCTCGGCACCGAGCGCCCAGTCGTCGTCGCTCCTTTCGGGCCGGCCGGCGAAGCCGAAGGCGACCCGCACGTGGGACGAACCGGTGCTCATCACGTGGAAGACGTCGGCGTTGCTCAGCTCGGCACGTCGCACGCCCCGCAGCATGTCCGGCGGGAGGTCCGGGACGTTGCAGTTGAGCACGGTGCCGGGCCGCATCGACGTCAGTGGTTCCACGAGGGCAACCGCGATCGCGGCGGCCGTGTCGTAGTGCACGGGGGCAGCCACCTTCGCCTGCAGTCCGACGGCGATCGCGGACCGGCCGAGCTGCGCGGCGGTGAGGGCGGCACCAACAGTGCCGGAGTGCAGCACGAACCGACCGGTGTTGCGGCCCCGGTTGATGCCCGAGACGACGAGCTCGGCGGGCTCCCCGAACGATCCGGCGAGGGCGAGCGAGACGCAGACCGAGGGGAGCGCGTCGACGCCGAAGGCCGGGGCGCCCGGCACGGCTGCCAGCTCGACGGCCTTGAAGGTGACGGTGCCGACGGAGTGTTGCAGCTGCAGGCCGGTGGCGGCGCTTGACCCGCTGTGGTCCTCGGCCGGTGCGACGATCGTGATGTCGTGTCCCGCCGCAAGAAGCGCGCGCGCGACCGCCGCGATACCGGGCGCGAAGACGCCGTCGTCGTTCGTCACCAGAATGCGCACGCCGACTCCTCGATGCCCCGAAAGGCCTATCACCTAAGCCTTACCGGGTTCACCGGTACACTACCCGTCGTGCTGTACCCCTCCGGTGAGCAGTACGCGGTCACCTCGGGAACGACGACCGCCACGGTCACCGAGGTCGGCGCGACCCTGCGCTCGTTCGACGTCGACGGCGTGCCGGTCGTTTGGGGCTTCGCCGCCGATCAGCTGTGCGCGGGTGGGCGGGGTCAGGTCCTCGCCCCCTGGCCGAACCGCCTCGCCGACGGGACCTACGAGTTCGGCGGGCGCGTTGGCCAGGCGGCGATCGACGAGCCCGCCTGGCACAACGCGATCCACGGTCTCGTCTGCTGGCGGCTCTGGTCGATCGCCCGCCTCGACGACGCGACGGTGCGGGGATCGTGCCGCCTCGCCCCGCAGCCCGCCTATCCCTGGTGGCTCGAGATCGAGGTCGAGTACTCGGTCGGCCCGGGGACGCTCACCGTCGCGACGACAGCGCACAACCCCGGGAACGAGACGGCACCGTTCGGGCTCGGGTTCCATCCGTACCTCGCACCCGGTCCGGCCGGCCTGGACGGGTCACGCCTGTCCCTGCCGGCGCGGCGGCACCTCGTTCTCGACGAGCGGATGCTGCCGGTGGGCGCCGAGCCGGTCGAGGAATCCGCCGTGCCATCGCTCGCCGCGGGAATTCCGCTCGCGGGAGTGCGTTTCAACGACTCCTTCACTGATCTCGTGGCCGAAGCCGACGGGCGCTGGCGGGCGCGGTTCACCCCCGCCCGGGGGGGCGGTGTCGTCGTGGTGTGGGGCGAGGCCGTCTTTGCCCACGTCATGTGCTACACGGGCGACTGGCTCGCTCCGGACGATCACCGCGCCGCGGTGGCAGTCGAGCCGATGACGTGCCCGCCGAACGCGCTGCGCTCCGGGGTCGACATCATCGCCCTTCCGCCCGGCGGGAGCTTCCACGCCTCCTGGGGGATCGAGGTCACCGCGGCTGACCCGAGCCCGACCGACGCCTGAGAGGTCAGCCGGCCCTGGACTGCCGGAACCCCTTGTCGCGGTGCGTCGGGTGGCCTACTTGCAGGCCCCCGGCGAGGCGCCCTCGAGGCTCACGAGTGCACAGAAGCTCGCCTTGCTCACGAGCCAGGTCCCGTCGTGGAGCACCGCCGTGCCGGTGGCGTTTGGTTCAGCGGGCAAGTGGTTGATGTAGATCGTGTAGGTGACCTTGGCCTTCGTCGTCGACATGAGGTGCACCTTGGTGACCTTGACGGTGGTCGCGCGCGCGGCGGAGCTCTTCGCCTGAGCCTTCAAGAAGACCGCGAACTTCGACCCGTCCTGGAGCAGTTTCTCCTTCTGCGCCGCCGGTGTCGTGCCCTTGAAGAACAAGGTCCAGTTCGTCTTGATCGCCGTCGTCGCGCTGGTGGAGCGGGCCGCCGCGCCGAAGGCGCTCGGCGCCGCGAGGCCCATCGCGAGGGTGCCGAGGACGACGAGCGACCCGAGCGCGAGGCGCGTGCGGTGGTGACCACGGTGCGAATTGGAGCTGATCATCAAACCCACCTCCGAGGCGGCGTCAAAAAGGCGGGATTGCCTGTCGCCATGCCCGCACCCGATGCTAGTTGCCGGTGCCCCGGCGGTCGCCGAGAGGGCCCCGCCCGTTACGAGGTCGCGACGTCGGGTGGCCCGCGCCTTGTCGCGGGCGGGTGCATTTCAGGGTGGGTCCGTGCTGGCGCGACCGAAACGGCGACCGGGGACGCCCCGCTAGAATTCATGCTGAGCGGGTTCGCGCGGTCCTCGTGACGTGCCCGCCGACGAAAGGGAACGGCCGATGATCCAGCCTCAAAGCGGGTCGACGGGCATCCGCCCCGTGCACGCCTTCGTTGTAATCGGAACGCTCGTCGTGGCGGCCGTTGTCGCCTTCGCCGCGCTGCACTTCGTCGTCGGGCTGTTGTGGTTCGTCGTGAAGCTCGTCGTCGTCTTCGCCGTCGTGTACGCCGTCGCGAAGATGGTCCTGCGCCACGCCCGCCGCTAGCGCCGCGCTGCCCGGGGTCGACTGGATTTGTGCGGCCGTTACGTCCTCGCGACGCCGATCGATGAGCTCGCCGACTTCTTTGGGGCGACACGTGCCCCCGGGTTTGATGGGGAGTGGGCCGCGAACTACAACATCGCGCCGACCAGGACCGTGCTGTGCCTGTCGGCCGGTGCCGAAGGTGGCCGCGTCCTTGCCACCTACCGCTGGGGCCTGATCCCCTCCTGGGCCAAGGAGCCGTCGGTCGGGAGCCGCCTTTTCAACGCCCGTGCCGAGACGGTCGCCGTGAAGCCTTCGTTCCGCGCTGCTTTCAAGGCTCGCCGGCTCGCCGTGGTCTCGGACGGGTTCTTCGAGTGGCGCCGGGGCGCGGGCACTCGCCGCCAGCCGTACTTCCTCAGTCGTGCCGACGGATCCCCGATGGCGTTCGCCGGCCTGTGGGAGTCCTGGCGCGACCCGGCCACCAGCGGGGACGAGGCCGCGGCGGTCCGCTCCTGCACGATCATCACGACGGAGGCGAATCCGGAGGTCGCGCCGATCCACGACCGCATGCCGGTCGTGCTCGGGCGCGACGGGCTCGAGGCTTGGCTCGACCCCCTTGTCGCTGAACGGGATGAGCTTGAGGCGCTGCTACGGCCGGCGCCTGCTGGCACGCTCGCCGTGCGTCCCGTCAGCCCGGCCGTCGGCAGCGTGCGCAACAACGGACCGCATCTGATCGAGGAGGTGGCGCCGGTCCGGGACTAGGCCGTCGTCGCCCGACGGCCGCCGCCCGCGCCCCGCCGGCCGGGTCCTCAGAGCCAGTTGTCGGCGTAGAAGAAGTCGCCGCCGTCGTAGTTCGGGTTCTCGCCGAGCTTCATGCGGACCCCGACCCGCTCCGCCCGGTAGCCGCGGGTGACAAGCTCGTCGATCGTTTGCCAGCTCGGACCGGGCACGTGGACGGTGAGGGTGGTGAGCCTGCGGTCGGCGCAGGCGCCCTCGACGGCGTCGAACAGGCGCCGGAAGTCGGGTTGCGTCGCCGCGGCGACGAAGGGCAGGAACCCCGCTCCTGCGCCCTCGAATGTCGGTGCGAAGTGACAGATGGCCACTCCACCGTCGGTCGTGAAGGTGGTGCCGATCGCGTGGCCCGCGGCCACCGCGACCTCGGCGCCCACGTCAAGGCCCTCGTAGACGAAGCCGAGGTCCGGAACCGTCGTGCCCTCCCGGACCCCGCCGGGTGGGGGCACCGGCGCGATCGACTTCCGGAACCCGACGCCGGTCCACGACGGGCGGAACCCGAATTTGGCGTACAGGTGAACGTGAAGGGGGCTCTCGGCGAACGTCTCGAGGCCGATGAGGCGGACGCCGCGGCCCCGCAGTCCCTCGAGGCAGGCCGCGATCAGCATCTGGCCCACCCCGCGGCCCTGGACGGCTGGTGACACCGCGAGCGGGCCGAACCAACCCAGCGTGCCGCGGGCGATGGAGTAGATGGCCCCGGTGACATCGCCTTCTGTGCCGCAGGCGACGAGACAACCCGCCGGGTCGGTAGCGAGCCGGGTCGAGTGCAGTAGCGGCGGCATCAGCGGGGCGGCGGGCTCGCGGCCCGTCAGCTGGCCGATGATGCGGCCGAAGGCGGCATCGGTGACGCGCGCGACCGCGGCGAGATCCGACGCTTCCATCGGTCGCACCCGAACCTCGATCCCCGCCATCGCGCCCCCTCATCCCGGCCGCCGCGTCGACGAAGCCCCATCGGCGCTAGGCGGTGGGGCTTCGCGCCCCGAGTTCAGTCCCTGCGGCCGGCGAGGGCCAGCCGAACGCCGATGCCGATGATCGCGAGCCCGCTCAACCCACCGACGAGTTCGAGGCGTCGCGGCCGGCGTGTGAGCCACGCCCGCACCCCTGCGGCGGCGACCGCCCAGATCGAGTCCGAGATGAGCGCCATCGCGACGAAGATCGCGCCCAGCACGAGCAGTTGCACCGGGACTTGGCCAGCGGAGCGGTTCACGAATTCCGGCAGGACGGCGGCGAAAAAGACGATGGTTTTCGGGTTGGCGACGCCGACGACGAAGGCGTCCCGCCACAGTCGACGGGTGGTCTTCGGCTCGCAGGTCGTTTCGAGGACCTGCGCGAGCTGCCGCCGGTGGCGGACGGCCTGGACGCCGAGGAAGACGAGGTAGGCCGCGCCGACGAGCTTGATGACCGTGAAGACGAGGACCGAGTCCTCGACGATCGTCCCGATGCCGAAGGCGAGCGCGACCACCTGCAGGTACACGCCAGTCGCGTTGCCGGCGACAGTGGCGAGACCGGCGCGTCGCCCGAGCGTCAGGGCACGGCCGATGACAAAGGCCACGCTCGGACCCGGCACGACGATGAGCACGCAGGCTGTCGCGACGAAGGCGAGCAGATGGCCGGTCGGCACCATGGTGGCACGCTATCCGCCCCGGCCCGCGGTCGCCCATCCCTGCGGGGAGGGTCGGCACTTGGCGATGTGTGCGATGACAAAACCCACACAGGTTGCTAGCACTCTTGCGATCCGTTCTACTAAGACGCGGCGCAAAAGGGTCGTCGCGCCAACCATCAAAGGAGATTGAAATGCTTGTTCGACTCTTCGGAATCGCAGCAGCGGTGCTGTTCGCACTGGCGCTGATCGCGGCGGATGCGTCAGGTGGGACGTGTCTCGGTGTCGGCTACTCCATCTGGATCGCCGCTGGGCTGCTGGCCTTCGCGCTCGGTCACCTGTCCGGATCGATGAAGCGGTAGTGGCCTAGTTCGGGGCCGAGCGCCGTTTTGTCATCGCACACATCGCCCGGCACTTGGATGACGAACATATGTTCGCTATCGTTCGGGGATGACCGTGGCACTTCCCGTCCCCGAGGCGGGCGAATCCAACCCCGGGAGCCCGGGTCCTGGTCAGCGGGCCCGTCCGGCGGTCCCCGGTCTGATCGCGCAACGGGTCCGGCCGCTCGTCCTGGCGCGTGACGAGCTCCTGCCGGTCGCCCCGGGATTCGCCGAGCTGCTCGGCACGCCCGGCCTGCGGCGGGGGAGCACCCTCGCCGTCACGGCGGAGGGTGCTCGCGGGACGACGGCCGTCGCGCTCGCCCTCCTCGCCGCGGCGAGCTCGGTGGGGGTGTGGTGCGGGGTAGTCGGGCTGGAGGACCTCGGGCTCGTCGCCGCGGACGAACTTGGCGTCGCCCTCGACCATCTCGTCCTCGTGCCCCGACCGGCGAGGCGCTTTTCAACCGTGGTCGCGGCGCTGCTCGACGGGTGCGACATCGTGCTCGCCGGCGGGTCCGAGCTCGCCCCGGCCGACCGACGGCGGCTGAGCGTCCGGGCGCGGGAGCGCCGGGCGGTGCTCATCACGCTGGCCGGCTCGCAGGCGACGGCCGCCCTGGTCGGCCGGCCATGGTCGGGCGGAGCCGACGTCCGGCTCTCGGTGGTGGGGGGCGAGTTCGCCGGGCTGGGATCCGGCAGCGGCCGGATCCGCTCCCACCGGGTCGATCTCATCGCGACCCGGCATGCCGCCTCTCCGCGTGAGGTGCAGGCCAGTCTCTGGCTCCCGCCGTCGCCCGGGGACGCCCCGTCGGTACTCCCGGTCGCCACGAGGGCGGCGGTGGGCTCGGCGGGTGCGCGTTGAGAGACCCCACCCCCGCGCGGACGCTCGTCCTGTGGTGCCCCGACTGGCCGGTGAGCGCCGCCGGGCACCGTCCCGAAGAGGCGGTCGCCGTTGTCGCCAACGGCAAGGTGGTTGCCGCCTCGGTGGCCGCCCGGCGGGCGGGTGTCCACCCTCCTCAGCGCCGGCGCCAGGCGGAGTCGTGCTGTGCCGGGCTCGCGATCGTCCCTCGCGACCCTGGGGCCGAGGCCCGGGCCTTCGAGCCGGTCGTCGTCGCGCTGGAGGGCTTTGGGGCGCTCGTCGCCGTCCGGCGTCCGGGCTGGGCCGCGCTCGCGACCCGCGGGCCGGCCCGGTACTTCGGAGGCGAGGAGTCCTTCGCCGTCGAGGTGGCGGGGGCGGTCGAGGCGCTCGGCGAACGCCTCGGGCTCGCTGGGGCGTCGCCACCCGCCGTCGAGCGGGCGACCCTCGCCGGTGATTGGTGGCGGATCGGGATCGCCGACGGGCCGTTCACGGCGACGATGGCCGCGCAACGAGGCTGCATCGTCCCCCGGGATGAGGCCCGGGCGTTCCTCGCGCCATTCGATATCGAGCGCATCGGGAGCGGGGAACTCGCCGATCTGCTGCGGCGTCTCGGGGTCACGACCCTCGGCGGCTTCGCCGCACTCGACGAGACCGACGTTCTCGCCCGTTTCGGCCCCGACGGAGCGCGGCTCCACCGGCTCGTCCGGGGACTCGACGGGCGTTCCCTCGCGGTACGCCCGCGTCCGCGCGATCTCGCCGTCGAGACACTCCTCGAGCCACCCGCCACCGACGTCGACACGGCAGCATTCCTCGCGAAGAGTCTCGCCGAGAAGCTCTGCGTTCGGCTCGCTGGCGAGGCGCTCGCCTGCAGTCTTCTGGAGATCGAGGTCGAGACGTCGACGGGGGACCGGCTCGCGCGCCGTTGGGTGCACGACGGGGCCTGGACTCCGGTACTCGTCGCCGAGCGGCTCCGTTGGCAGCTCGAAGCGTGGCTCACGGGTGCGGGCCGGCGTGACGCCTCGGACGGGACGACCGAGCGGATCGGGATCGCGCGCGTCCGGCTCTCGCCGGCCGAGGTCGTCCCCGACACCGGCCGCCAGCTCGAGCTGTGGGGGCGTCCGCGTACCGACGATGACCGGGTCGCCCGGGTGTTCGCCCGGGTCCAGGGACTGCTCGGGCCCGAGGCGGTTGTCCGGCCCCTCCTCGTCGGTGGCCGGGGACCGGCCGAACGGGTCCGTCTCTTCCCGTTCGGGGATCCTCTGCCGACCGGCCCCGCCGACGCCGCGCAGCCGTGGCCGGGGCAGCTGCCCTGCCCGAACCCGACCGTGGTGCCCCAGGAGCCGTATCCGGCCGAGGTGCTTGACAGCGACGGCCGTCATGTCGGCGTGGACGGCCGTGGCACGCCGAGCGGGGTGCCGGCGCGCGTCGCCGTTGGCGGACAGCCGGCGTCGGACGTCGTCGCCTGGGCCGGTCCGTGGCCTGTCGACGAGCAGTGGTGGGACACGGCCGTGCGCCGCCGGCGCGCCCGGCTCCAGGTCGTGACGGTGGGCGGTGAGGCGTACCTGCTCGCCCTCGACCGGGGTCGCTGGGTCGTCGAGGGGAGCTACGACTGACGCCGCGCACGACGGCGAGCCGCGAGAATCTACCCAGCGAGAAGAAGGAAGGTTCGATGGACGCAGCACCGATCACAGATCCGCATCCGCCCTCCGCCGAACTCGCCTACGCCGGTGTGGCCGCGCTCGGACAGGCGCTAGAGGCCGGCGAGACGACGAGCGCTGAGCTGACCGAGGCGCTCCTCGCGCGCATTGCCGCGCTTGACACCGCCGGGCCGCGGCTGCACGCCGTCCTCGCCGTCGACGAGGCGGCGGTCGAGGTCGCGCGGCAGCGCGACGCCGAACGTGCCGCGAAGGCGGTGTGCGGGCCGCTGCACGGCATCCCGGTTCTCGTGAAGGACAACCTCGACACGGCCGGGTTCGCCTCGACGGCGGGCTCGCTCGCCCTTGCCTCCCACCCGCCCACGGCCGACTCCTCCGCTGTGCGTCAGCTGCGCGCGGCCGGTGCGGTTGTCCTGGGCAAGACGAACCTTTCGGAGTGGGCGAACTTCCGAGGGGTGCACGCCTCGTCTGGCTGGAGCGCCGTCGGCGGCCAGACGCGCAACCCGTTCGCCCTCGACCGGAGCCCGGGCGGCTCGTCGTCGGGGTCGGGCGCCGCCGTCGCCGCGGGGCTCGCGCCGCTCGCCGTCGGCACCGAGACCGACGGCTCGATCCTCTGCCCCGCGGCCGTGGCCGGGCTCGTCGGCATGAAGCCGACGGTCGGGCTCGTGAGCCGCGGCGGCGTCGTGCCGATCGCCGCGAGTCAGGACACGCCGGGCCCGATGGCCCGTTCGGTTCTGGACGCCGCGACGCTGCTCGGCGCGCTCACCGGAGCCGACCCCGCCGATCCGGCGTGCGCCCGCCAGCCGGCAGACCTCCCCGCCGACTACCGGCCGTTCTGCCGGCCCGACGGCCTCGTCGGCCGCCGGATCGGCGTCCCGCGCGCGGCCGGGAGCGAGCGGGCGCGGTTCCGCTTCTCCGGCTACCACTCCGCTGCGGATGCCCTGTTCGACGGGGCGGTCGCGGCGCTACGCGCCGCCGGCGCGACGGTCGTCGAGACCGTCGAGGTCCCGGGTGCCGAGGAGGTGGTGGAGTCCGAGGACGATCTCGTCGTGCTCTGTCACGAGTTCCACGCCGGACTCGACTCGTACCTCGCGGCCCGCGCCGCGGCGAGCCGCGGGGGACCCCGGTCGCTTGCCGAGGTGATCGAGTTCAACTCGGCCCACGCCGACGCCGAGCTGGCGTTTTTCGGCCAGGAGCTCCTCGCGCGTGCTGTCGCGACCGGGGGCCTGGACGACGCGGCCTACCGCGGTGCCCGGGCTCGCGAGCTCGAGCGCTCGACGGTGAGGGGGATCGACCATGCGCTCGACGGGAGTGGCATCGACGCGCTCGCCGTGCTGACGACGTCCCCGGCCTGGTTGATCGACCACGTGAACGGCGACGCCTTCCTCGGGGCCGGCTACAGCATCGCCGCGGTGGCGGGCTACCCGTCGATCACGGTCCCGATCGGCACGGTGCACGGACTGCCAGTCGGACTGGCGTTCCTCGGCCGGGCGTGGAGCGAGGGCGTGCTGTTCTCGCTCGCCGCCGGCCTCGAGGCCGCGCTCGGGCTGGTGCTGCGTCCGGGCTACCCGCCGGCGAGCACGCTCGCCTGAGGGGGATCGGCCGGCGGACGCGGCGGGGCAGGTGGGGGCCTCTAGCAAATCGAACATATGTTCGATATCGTCGTCCGATCAGTTCGTTCAACCCGATCATCCCCTGGTCCGAGCTCGAGCGCCGTCTCTCGGGACGGCGTGACGGCCACACGCCCGCCACCGCGGGGCGCGCGCTGGTCCGCGAGGAGGCGGCGTCGGAGGGTCGCGAGCCCTTCCGGGGCGGGGTGCCCTACGCGGAGCTGCACTGCCATTCGAACTTCAGCTTCCTCGACGGCGCCTCGAGCCCCGAGGAGCTCGCCGAGGAGGCGGCGCGTCTCGGCCTCGAGGCGCTCGCGCTCACCGACCACGACGGGTGCTACGGCATCGTCCGCTTCGCCGCCGCCGCCCGGGAGGTCTCGCTGCCGACCGTCTTCGGCGCCGAGCTCTCGCTGCCGACGGGGGGCGCCCGGCGGCCCGAGGCGCGGGCCGGCGCGATCGATCCCGCGGCCACCCACCTCGTCGTGCTGGCGCGGGATCCCGAGGGGTACGCCCGGTTGTCGACGGCGATCGCCCGGGCCCATCTCGCGGGAGGGGAGAAGGGGCGGCCGGCTTTCGACCTCGGGATCCTCGCCGGGGCCCACGCCGGCCACTGGTGCGTCCTCACCGGCTGCCGGCGCGGCGCCGTGCCCGCGGCGCTCCTCGCTCAGGGGCCGGCCGCGGCGGGGCGCGAGCTTGCCCGTCTCGTCGAGGCGTTCGGCCGTGACAACGTGGTCGTCGAGCTGTTCGACCACAACACGCCGCTCGACGAGGCGCGCAACGACGTCCTCGCGGAGCTCGCGATCCGCGCCGGCGTCGGCCTCGTCGCGACGACGAACGCGCACTATGCGACGCCGACGGGTTACGTGCTGGCGACGGCGCTCGCCGCGGTGCGCGCCCGACGCAGTCTTGAGGAGGTCGACGGCTGGCTCCCGCCGTGGGCCGGGGCCTCGCTGCGCTCGGGGGCCGAGCAGGCGCGGCGGTTCCGCCGCTATCCCGGGGCGGTCGAGGCCGCCGCCGAACTCGGTCGGTCGTGCGCCTTCGACCTCCGGCTCATCGCCCCGGGCCTCCCTCCGTTCCCGGTGCCGGACGGAGCCGACGAGGCGGGGTTCCTGCGCACTCTCGTCGAGGCGGGTGGCACCCGCCGCTATGGCCCGCGCGGCGCCGAGCGGGTCGCCGGCGCTTGGGAGGCGATCGACCGGGAGCTCGGCATCATCGAGATGCTCGGCTTCCCTGGCTACTTCCTCGTCGTCTGGGACATCGTCGAGTTCTGCCGGCGGGCGAACATCTTCTGCCAGGGGAGGGGGTCGGCGGCGAACTCGGCGGTCTGCTACGCCCTCGGGATCACGAACGCCGACGCCGTGGCGCTCGGATTGTTGTTCGAGCGGTTCCTGTCGCCCGCCCGCGACGGGCCCCCCGACATCGACCTCGACATCGAGTCCGGCCGGCGGGACGAGGTCATCAGCTACGTCTACGACCGCTACGGGCGGGAGCACGCCGCCCAGGTGGCGAACGTCATCACCTACCGCCCGCGCTCGGCAGTCCGCGACGCCGGGCGGGCGCTCGGCTACCCGCTCGGCGCCATCGACACCTGGGCGTCGGCGGTCAGGACGGCGTTCGTCGCGAGCGTCGGGCGCCCCGCGCCGCCCGGCACCCGGGCCGAAGTCGATCCCGGCGGGTTGGGCATCCCGCCGGAGGTGGTGCGTCTCGCGGCCGAGTTCGAGGGCTTCCCGCGGCACCTCGGCATCCACTCGGGGGGGATGGTGATCTGCGACCGGCCGGTGATCGCCGTCTGCCCGGTCGAGTGGGCCCGCCGGGAGGGGCGCTCTGTCCTCCAGTGGGATAAGGAGGACTGCGCGGCCGTCGGGCTCGTGAAGTTCGACCTGTTGGGCCTCGGCATGCTCGAGGCGCTCCACCGCATGGTCGACCTCGTCGGGGCCCGCCACGGGGTGTCGGTCGAGCTCGCGACGATCCCCCAGGAGGACGCCGTCTACGACATGCTCACCCGAGCGGACTCGATCGGGGTGTTCCAGGTCGAGAGCCGCGCCCAGATGGCGACGCTGCCGCGGCTGCGCCCCCGGGTCTTCTACGACCTCGTCGTCGAGGTCGCGCTGATCCGGCCCGGGCCGATCCAGGGCGGTTCGGTCCACCCCTACCTGCGGCGTCGCAACGGCGAGGAGGAGGTGCGCTACCTCCACCCCCTCTTGGAGAAGGCGCTCAGAAAGACGCTCGGCGTGCCGCTTTTCCAGGAGCAGCTGATGCAGATCGCGATCGACGTCGCCGGGTTCAGCGCCGTCGAGGCGGACCAGCTCCGCCAGGCGATGAGCGCCAAGCGCTCGGCGGCGCGCATGGAACGGCTGCGGGGGCGCCTCTACGCGGGGATGGCGGAGCGCGGGATCGTCGGCGAAGTCGCCGACACGATCTACGAACAGCTCGCCGCCTTCGCCAACTTTGGCTTCCCCGAGTCCCACTCGGTCTCGTTCGCCTACCTCGTCTACGCCTCGGCGTGGTTCAAGTACCGCTACCCCGCGGCCTTCCTCGCGGCGCTCCTGAACTCCCAGCCGATGGGGTTCTGGTCGCCCGAGAGCCTCGTCGCCGACGGCCGGCGCCACGGGGTCTCGACGCTCCGTCCCGACGTGAACCGGAGTGCCGCCGACGCGGTCCTCGTCGACGATCCGGCCCACCCCGGCGGGACGGCGGTGCGCCTCGGCCTCGCCTCGGTCCGGGGGATCGGGACCGAGCTCGCCGGCAGGATCGCCGCCGGGGTGCCGTACGCGAGCATCGACGACCTCGCGCGCCGGGTCGGGCCAGGCCGGGCGCAGCTCGAGTCGTTGGCGATGGCGGACGCCCTCGCCGGGCTCGGGGCGGTCGAGGGGGCCGCCCGGGCCGGGTCGGGCGCCTCGCGGCGGGCGGCGCTGTGGGCCGCGGGGGTGCTCGCCGGAGGGAGCCCGGCGCGCCTGCCGGGCATGGTCCCCGGGGCGGTCGCGCCCGAGCTGCCGGCGATGAGCGAGGTCGACGTCCTTGGCGCCGACCTCTGGGCGACGGGTGTCTCGACCGAGAACCACCCCATCGCGCCGTTGCGGGAGTGGCTCGCGGCCCGCGGTGCCGTCCCGGCGGCCTCGCTCGTCGTGCTGGATGGCCCCGCCCGGGTGCTCGTGGCGGGGATCGTCACCCACCGCCAGCGGCCGTCGACCGCGGGCGGCACGGTGTTCATCAACCTCGAGGACGAGACGGGAGTCGTCAACGTCATCTGCTCCCCGGGGCTGTGGACCCACCACCGCGGGTCCGCCGCACAGGCGCCGGCGCTCATCGTCCGGGGCCGTCTCGAGGGGGCCGGCGCGGCCCGCTCGGTCGTCGCCGAGCGCCTCGAGCCGCTCGAGCTCGCACTGGCGGTCAGCCGTTCCCGTGACTTCCGCTGACGCCGTACTCGACCACTCTCGGCGCGAGCCATCTACCTGGTCTCACTCTCCGGGAGGCCAAAAACCGATATACCACTCCTAGTGCTGGTACCGTTGGACTATGGCGCTCACCTGAAAGTGCTAGTCAGATGCTTTATGAACACGAGGAGTGGTGAATATTGATTGCATCTTGACTTAGAGTGGTCATAGGTGTCACACTGCGTGGTATGCAGAACACGACAGAGGCGGAGCTTCTCCAGAAGACCCAAGCCCTGGGCCAAATGGTCCAGCTGGGCGAATGGGTCATCGAGGCGAAGACGCTGGGCGGGGAAGGGACTCCCATCGACGAGGTCCTCGCCAGGGGCGGGACCTTCTACGGACGTGAGGTCCTGAATGCCTGGCGTTTCCTCCCGGCGACGAGTTGGCGCCTCGCCTACGAGGACCAGATGAACCGGGTCTACTGCGCGCCCGAACCCGGGGCCGAGGGCGAATGGGCTGTCGCGCCCCTGAAGCTCGAGTCCGGCATCTGGCGTGCCGGCAGCGCGGCGCGCAACCTGCGCCCGATCGTCACGAGCATGTCGCCGACCAAGGACCTCGAACTCATGTGGCCGGTCGAGCAGGTCATCGTGCGCGGCCAGGCCCCGCAGCTCTACGCCAAAGTGAAGAACACGAGCGCCGAGCTGTGGTCGGCCGACGGCGAGAAGCCCCTCGAGGTCGTCGCTTGGCTGCTCGAGCTGCCGTCGAACCGGCGCCTGCTCGCCTCGCGTGACGACGAACTTTCCCCCAGCCCGAACCGCTCTCGAAAGACCATCCTCGTCCCGCCTGGCGCGGCGATCGAGGTACCCGTCAGGTTGGCGACGATCGCCCCGGAGAGCTTGGTCCCCGGCACCTACGGGATCATCGGCCGCCTCGAGCGGCTCGGCCTGACCTCGACGACCGGAACGGTGATCGTCGTCGAACGCTGATCGCAACCCGAGAACGACAAGAGCCCGGCTAACAGCCGGGCTCTTGTCGTTTGCGAGATCGGGAACCTCAGTCGTCGAGCTTGAAGTCCCCCCCCGCCGCCGGGGCCGAGCCACTGTCCGGTTCGGTGGACGTCGGCGTCGCGGCCGCTTCCGCCGCCACCGCGGCAGTCTCCTCGTGCTCTTTCAGGGCGGCGACGAGGCGGTCGATCTCGCCGGCCGCGTTGGCGTCGCCGGATCCGGTGCGCTGCGCGTACACGGCGGCGCCGAGGTCGCGGAACATCGCGTCCTGCTCGCGCTTGGCCTTCGCCTCATCGAACTTGGCCTGCCCGGCTTTCGCGGCCTGCTGAGCCTTCTGGGCCGCCTGGGCGGCACCAGCCTTCATCTTGTCCATGAACGGCATGGCTTCCTCCTAATCGGGAATCTTCGGTTGCCTAGAGCCTGTCGAGGAGGCCGCCGCCCTGACGCACGCCGCGCCTCTGGTCCTCGTTGCGCTCCTCGGTCTCGAGGTTGTAGTGCAAGGTTGACTGCAGGATCACCGGTCCGCTGCCCGACAGCGAGATGAGGCTCAGTCCCTGCCCACCGAACGCGGCGGTCATCATGGTCTGCATGTTGAGTGCGCCGACGTAGTCGACTCCGTACTCGATGGTCTCGGCGAAGGCGACGAGCGCCCCGGCGTGCACCTGGATCTTGCCGCCGTAGTTGGCGGGGTCGAGGTCGATGAGCGTCCCGCCGCCGCTGACGAGCAAGGTCCCGGAGCCGGTGAAGTGCTCGAGGATGTAGCCCTCGCCGCTGCGCCGGCCGGAGCGGAACTTGGAGAGCGCGATGCCAAACTTCACGCTGTCCTCGGCGCAGATGAACGCCTCTTTCTCCGTGAACCAGCCCGTCGTCCCGTCGAGCTCGATCACGCGCATCTGGCCGGGCAGGTTCCCCCCGAAGGAGACGAGTCCGGAGCCCCCCTCGGGGCGGAACCACTGGAAGGCGAGGCTCTGGCCGGAAAGCACGCGCTTGCCGACGTCGGTCGCCGTCGACAGCGCCTGTTGGAGCAGGCCGCCCTTCTTCGCCGGAGTCCCCGAATCGTCGGTGCCCGACGGCGTGCTGAGGCGCGTCTCCATCGTTACGTTCGTCGTCTTCCAGCGGAACTTGTTCGAGTTCGTGTAGATCGTCTGCCCCTGCTCGAGCTGGCAGGTGACCGACTGTGCGAGTTCCCCGGCGATCTTCATCTTGATCGTCACTACCGACCTCCTCGAAGCGAACGGCACCCGGTGGTCCCGACGGTATCGCGGCCGCCGGCTCGGAGCCGCGGCCGCCCCCCGGGGTCGACGCCTGTCCTGTTGTAACGGCGGCATCATGCTCGCACAGCGCTTGGCAAACCGCACGGGCGGCACGGGGGCCTGAACGGCCCTACGGCCAGATGGACGCCCGGTGACCTAGCATTTCATGCAGACCACGTGAGGAGGTCCCGATGCGGCGGCGACGTGAACCCCAGCCCGTTCCCGCAGTCCCGGCGTGGCAGGTGGCGCCGGACCACCCCCCGGCGGTCCGCCAGGATCTCGCCATCCAGCTCGCCGAGGTCGACCGGCTCGTCCAGAGGATCGCCGTCGACCGGCCGGAAGGGGGCGACCTCAACACGCTCGCCACGGCCGTCCACGTCCTCATCGATTGCATCCGGGATCTCCACGGGATCACGTAGCGGTTTTTCCCGCCGGGTCACCCGCCCGTCGGTCACGGTCCCGGTTCCCTCCGCCCTGGCGGGCCGCAGCGGTCAGGGGCCGGGACGTCGCGCCGCCCGGCCGAGTAGCTCGATGACCTCGGCGTCGGAAGTCTGCGCGAAGTCCGCGTACCACTCGCCAACAGAGCTGAACCCCACCGGGGCCAGCAGGCAGACGAGCTCGTCGACCGCGCCGGCGAGCTCGCGCAGCGATCCGGCGGGGGCGACGGGGACGGCGAGGACGACCCGGGTAGCGCCCTGGGCACGGGCGACCTGACAGGCGGCACGGGTCGTCGCACCGGTCGCGACGCCGTCGTCGACGACGATGACACCGTGCCCGGTGAGGGCGACGCCCTCCCGTCCAGCGCGGAAGAGATCGGCGCGCCGGGCCACCTCGGCCGTCTCCCGTCCTTCGATCGCCGCGAGCTCGTCGTCACCGATCCCCGCGGCGGCCGCCAGGGTGGCGTTGAGGACCCGGACGCCGTTCTCGCCGACGGCGCCGAGCGCGAGCTCGGGCTGCCAGGGTGCGCCGAGTTTGCGCACGACGATCACGTCGAGCGCCAGCCCGAGAGCCTCGGCGATCTCGAAGGCTATGGGCACGCCCCCGCGGGGCAGTCCCGTGACGACGGTGTCGGTTCCCCGGTACTCCTCGAGGGCTGCGGCGAGCTGCCTGCCCGCGTCGGTGCGGTTGGTGAACCGCCCGCGTGGCCGACCGGTGGAGAAGCGCATCGCAGGTCGATTCTCGCCGATCGGCGGGCACCGTCGCGATTGGCTAGGCGCCGGGGACCCGTGGGGCTCCCGGTCTCACCGCTGGCCGTCGGTCGATGCGGGGAACGTCGGTTCCACCCCGACCTCGCATCGCAGGCTCTTCGCGACGCCGCGCTCGTGGAGCGCGACCTCGGCGAGGTGGCGGACGCCGGCCTCCTTCACCGGGCCGCCGCAGGTGATCCGCGGGCGCGGACGATCCTCGTCAGGTGCGCCGGGGGAGGGGGGTCGCCGGACATCTCCCCGTCGGCGTCGTTCCCATAGCCGACGACGTCGGGCCGCGCCCGGGCTGCCACAGCGAGGAGCGACAGAAGCTGGCACGCCGCCGCGCACCGGCCCGTCCGGGCGGCGGCGGCGACCGGACTTGTACGCTCGGCGCCAGGCACCGGACCTAGGAGAGACGATGGCGGCACTCGAACTTTCGACGGTCGAGCTCGAGATCCCGAACGAGCTCAACGTGATCGTCGGGCAATCGCACTTTGTCAAGACCGTCGAGGATCTCCACGAGGTCCTCGTCGGGTCGAGCCCGCACCTGCGGTTCGGCGTCGCGTTCTGCGAGGCCTCCGGGAAGCGGCTCGTCCGGAAGTCGGGCAACGACGACGAGCTCACCGACCTCGCGGCGCGCAACGCTGCGGCGATCGGCGCCGGGCACTCCTTCGTCGTGTTCCTGCGCGACGGCTACCCGCTGAACGTGCTCAACCAGATCAAGCAGGTCGCCGAGGTCTGCTCGGTCTACTGCGCGACGGCGAACCCCGTCGAGGTGATCGTCGCCGAGACCGCCCTCGGGCGGGGGATCCTCGGTGTCGTGGACGGCAGCCCACCGCTCGGCGTCGAGACCGCCCCGGACGTGGCAGACCGCATC
This sequence comes from Acidimicrobiaceae bacterium, assembly GCA_003159795.1. Taxonomy (GTDB): domain Bacteria; phylum Actinomycetota; class Acidimicrobiia; order Acidimicrobiales; family Bog-793; genus Bog-793. The sequence goes on from PLPK01000052.1 coordinate 49,072, forward strand.
AGGCTGCTGCGGGCGATCGGCTACAAGCTGGGCGGCTCCTGAGCCAGCCGCCGGGTGACCGCCCGCCTGCCGGGCGGGTGGGGCGTACTCGTCGCTCAGCTTTTCGCGTGGAGCCGTGTGGCGATCTCTGTCGGGAATTCGGGGAAGTAGTCGGCGATCTGGTCGAGTCGGAAGCGCCGCAGGATCGAGGTCGGCGGCTCGTGCTCGAGCAGAAAGGCGATCGAGGCCCGGACGAGCTCCCCGGCCGGCACGTCGTCACAGCCGAGGGCGCCCCGGTAGCCGGCGGGGATCGTGACGACGTGGGTCGTGGCGGCCCCCCCGGCTCGCACGTCCACCCGGAACGTCCCGTTCGCCTGCTCGGCCACGGTGACCTCGGCCATCGCCGTCATGCTAGAGGACCTTTCCGGGTCGACGACGGGCCGGCGCCACCCCGTGCCGGTGGGCGCGCCCGGTCTGAGCAGAACGGACGGGATCCGGGCGACACCGAGGAAAGGAGCCGGGTGGTCCCTGGTCGCGACCGCGCCACGTCGAGAAGCGGGCGTTCTCGTGGGCAGGCGAGAGGTGCGCAGTCCCGCGGGCGGCGCCGACGGGTTCAGGCCGGGCCCAGGTGCCTCTCCTGGCGGCGGGCGTGGATCAGAAGTTGCGGCCGACCAGCTCGCCGACCGCGTTAACGACCGTGACGTTGGGGCGCTTCTCGGGTTGCGGGCGACCCGCCGAGATCCACACCGCCGAGAGACCGGCGTCGAGGGCGCCGATGATGTCGCGCGCCCAGCTGTCGCCGACCATGACCGCGGAGGCCGCCTTGGCATCGAGCCGTGAGAGCGTGAGGGCGAACACGTCCGGGTCCGGCTTGCCGAGCCCCACCTCGCCGGAGATGACGACGGCCCCGAAACAGTCGGCGAGACCGGTGCCGGCGAGCTTGTGGTGCTGGATGTCGGCGGGGCCGTTCGTGAGCAGTCCGAGCTGGCAACGGCCCTCGAGGAAGTGGACGAGCTCGGCCGCGCCATCGATGAGCGGGTGCGGTGCGCGTTGTGACTCGACGTAGCTGTCCGAAAGCGTCGCCGCGAGTGCCGGATCGTCGATGCCGAGCTCCTGAAGGGCGGCGCGCCAGGCCTCCTGGCGGTAGACGGGAGCCCACTCCCGGACTTCGTCGAGGATTGACGGGCTTGCCTCGAACGTGGCCCACAGGCCCTCCCACGAGGCGATGCCAAGTTGGTGGCAGAGTGCGTAATCGGGCCCGGCGCGCCAGATCCGGCGGGCGGTCGTCAGCACCACCTCGACTACCTGTCCGGGGTCCCTGCCGGTCACCAGTTCGGCGGCGCGCCGCAGGGACGAGTGTGCCACTTCCTCCTCGACGATCAGCGTGTCGTCGAGATCCAGGATGACCGCTTTGGAGATCACGACCGCAAACATACCGAGCGGCCCGCGCGTGAAGCCACCGGCGAGAGCCCAGTCCGACCCGGGTTCAGAGCCCAAGCGGGACCATTCCGCACCCGTTGCGGCTGGTCAGCGGACCTCCGTCGCGTCCCTCAGGCCGCCTGGGGAGGCCGGGGGAGCCGCGCCAGCAGCGCGGCACGATCGACGCCGAGCGCCGCGAAAAGGACGGCACCCGGGTCGGGTGGCTCCCGGACGAGGAGTCGGGTGAGGACCTCGGGCGCGGTGATCTGTTGACGGCGGCGCATCGGCTTGCCCGCCTCCTGGAGCGCGAGCTTGGCGACCGGCGTCAGGGGGAGGCGGCCCTGCAGGACGGCCCTCAGCGTTGGTGTCGGGGGCGGGCCGAAGGCCGGTGGTGCCGCGGCGGCGAAGCGCTGCCGGATGCCTATCGTGCGCAGCGCGTCGCGGTCGAGCCGATCGAGCGCCTTGCGGGCGGTGTCGAGGTCAAAGGCCAGTAATGACGCGATCACCGGGTCGCGGAGCAGCCCGAGTACGAGGTGCTCGGTCCCCACGCGCCGGTCACCGCGCACGCGCGCTTCCTCGCGGGCGTAGATGTAGGTGGTCCACGGGTGATAGGTGGCCGGCGTGCCGGCCCGCGTCGTCACAGCCTGGTCCTGGCGTACTTGGCATGAACCGACTGCCGGGTGACGCCGAGGGCGTTCCCAATCTGCTGCCAGGACCATCCGTGGGCGCGGGCGATCACGACGTGACTCGCCTCCACGCGTTCTGCCAGCCGATGGAGGGCGAGCGCCGCGCGCAGCCCCGCGGCCGGGTCGTCCTGGGTTGCGGTGGTGTCGGTCTCGTCGGCGTCCATGTAGTCAATCTAGATTGACAATGCGGATCTGTGAATCAGCCTTGACGGAGTGGACCGCCCGAAGGCCGCGCCCGGTCCGGGCGGTGCGTCCGGATCCGCGCGATCGTGTTCCGGTGTTGGTTCGGCTTCGCACCGAGGCGGATGAGGACGAATGCGTGCGGCTGGCCGAAGCCGTGCGACTGGCCGATGGCTACCCCGCCCACGTGGCGGGGAGCCTGCGGGACTTTCTTGTGTCGCAGGACGCCATCTGCGCCTGGGTCGCCGTCGCCGGCGAGGAGATCGTCGGCCACGTCGCGCTGCACCGGCGCAGTTCGGACGCCGTCGTCGCGTTGGCGAGCGGGCAACTGGATCGACCGGCGAACCGTCTCGGGGTCGTCGCCCGGCTGCTCGTCGCCCCCGACAACCGTCGACAGGGATTGGGGCGGCTCCTGCTATCCACAGCGGAGCAAGAGGCGCTCGCCCGCGGGCTCCGGCCGATCCTCGACGTCGTGATCACGCATCGGATGGCGATCCAGCTCTACGAGACGTGCGGTTGGGTCCGGGCCGGTGCCGTGACGTCGCGGCTGCGCGACGGGGCCGAACTCGAGGAGATCGTCTACTTCGGACCGCACCCGGGGCCGGCCTGACCGTGAGGCCACCTCACCGCAGGCATCCAGGATGTCGGCGCCGACGCGGCTAAGGGCGCTGACCAGAGATCGGGACCGCCCGCCACGGTTGCGGAGTTCGCCGGCACGCCCACCGGGCGCGGGTACCAGGCCCGGTCGCAACCGCGATCAGTTCAACGGATACGTGATCTGTTGCGGCGTTCCCTTCGTTCCCTGAGGATGGCGCGGATCCGTCGGAAGATGAAACCCATGTCGGAAACCTACTGCCAATAGGCCCGGTCCCGGTCTTGTGAACCTGTCGCCTGGGAATCCGTGCGGTCCTCTTCCCGGGCTGGGTCCCCTCGGGACCGCGCGGTGCGGAAGGGGAGACGATGTTGGGGCGGGCAGCTGATCGACCGACTCGGTCGCGGCGCGGGTCCGGATTCCGTTCCGTCGCCCCACGAGAGCGGCCATCGTCCCCTCCGGCTGGGACCGCTTGCCGCGCGGCCGGCCGTCGCCTCGGCGAGGAGCACTTTGGGCTAGTTTTCCGCTCATGTCAGACGAGACCGAACCTTCGGAAGTCGTGGGGAGTCCAGTCGATCAGCTGGCTGCGGTGGGGCGGGGTCGGTCCCGACGGGGCCGCACGATCGTCACGATCGTCGTCGCCGTCTGCCTGATCGGGGGTGGTGCCGGCGCGGCGGTCGCGATGACCGGCGGTTCCGGTCCGGGTTCGAGCGGCGGTTCGAGCCCGGCCTCGGCGGTGAACAGGTTGCTCAACGCCGCCGACCACAGTGACCTTCTCGGCGCGGTCGACGCCTTGGTCCCCGGAGAACAAGCGGCGTTCAGGTCCGGCGCCATGGGTCTGGTCGAGCAGCTCATTCGGTTGAAGGTGCTGTCTTCCGGGGTGAACCTCAGCCACATCGGCGGAGTGTCGCTTCGCTTCTCGGGGATCACGACGAGAACGACGAGGCTCACCTCCAGCCTCGCTGCGGTCGCGATCACCGGCGGATCCGGGACCGGATCCGTCGAGGCGAGGAAGTTGCCGCTCGGGTCGTTCGTCAGCGGACTCGTGCGGGGTCTTCTCCCCACCCGGTCTCAGCATGTGACGGGGCGGGCCTCAACCGGTCATAGCGCGATCGTGACCGAGGACGTTGGCGGGACCTGGTATGTCAGCCTCGGGTACACGATCGCCTACGACGCGGCGAGGGAACAGGGTCTGTCAGGAGTGCCGCCGGCAGCCAGCGCAGCCATGCCCGCGCCGGGGAGTGCTACCCCCGAAGGCGCCGTGCGCTCGTTGGTGACTGACACCGCGTCACTCAATGTGGCCGGGATGATCGGTGACCTTCCCCCCGGGGAGATGGGGGCGCTGCAGAGCTACGCGCCGCTGTTCCTGGGCAAGGCCGAGGCGGCTCTGGCGAAGACCCGAACCGAATTGCGCCTGAAGATCACGAGCATGGATCTGTCGGCGTCGGCAGTTGCCGGTGGCACGCTCGTCCGGGTGAGCGGTGTCGGTCTGACGGCCCGCTACGACGGCATCACCTTTAGCTACAAGGACGGCTGTTTGACGTACACGCGGGTCGGCGCGACAGGCCGCCAGTGCCTGTCGACACCGACCGCCAAGGCGGAGATCCAGGCAATCAAGGCGAGGTTCCTCGCGCGTCTCCCGCGGTCGCTGCGCGCCCTTGTCACGCGTCTCGAAACGAAAAGGGTTGCTATTGGGCTCGTGACCGTGCAGGAGAACGGCCGCTGGTATGTGAGCCCCACGACGACGATGTTCGAGGCCATGAACGCGTCGCTGTCGCTCTTGCGGCCGCAGGATCTCGTGGCGATCGCCTCGTTCGTGGAGAACCAGGCGGAGGTGAAGTCGTTCGAGCGCTCGATTGCGAGCCTCGTGGAGGGCGAGGCGTCATCAACATCGTCGTTCTGATGAGTTGATCCGGAGTTCGTAACGTCGCGCGCCGGAACCCGGCCGGCGCGGCCGGGTTCCGGCGATATGGTGCCGCGGCTCGCATCGGAGAGCCCACACGTCGCCGGAGAGAACCATGGTGACGACGATCCGAAAGCCGCCGTCCGCGGGCTCACCCACGAGCCGGACGCCCTTGGGGGCGAGTTCGGCCATCGTGGCGCCGACGTCGTCGCAGGGGAACGAGATCTCGTGACTGGCGCGTCAGCCGGGTCGACGACGAGCTCGGCTGGCGGGAGACGGAAGATCAGCCGTCGGCATCGTCATGGGCCTCGGCGTGATCCCACCCGGACGCATCCCGCAGAAGAGCGCGCAGCACTTGGCGCTGACGTATACCCCATGGCGGGGGTGCCGGTGATCGTCCTCGCGTCAGCCTAGGGATCGGGCCCGCGGGCTCGTGTCTGGGCGGCCACCGCTCACGCTCGACGTTCGAGGAAGGCGCCGGGTGACGATTTCTCAGCCGGCGATTGGCCTATGTTGGGCTTATTCAGTGGAAGAGGGGCGCAGATGGGTACCAGACCAGACGGGAGTGAGCGAGACCGCAGAAGATGTTGGGGACCGCGCGGCCGGCAGGGCCGCGGAGACCATCGCCGTCCGGTGATGGTCGTGGCGCTTGTCTTGGCCGTCGTGGGAACCTTGATGCTGCCCGGGTCCGGCGCGACCGCCTCGTCGCTGGTGCCGGGTAGAACAGGGGTGCGACCGGCGGCCCGCGTCGTGCGGCTTTCGGCGCCAAGGACGGGGACGTCTTTGGCCGGATTCGTTCTCAAGTCGGTCACCGCGCGCAGGATGGCCAAGCCCGCCTACAGCGTGGACATCGTCTACCCCCGGGTCACCGGAGTATCCAAGAGTGCCGCTTCACGGATCAACGCCCGGATCGTCTCCTTCGTCGATGGCACGGCGGCGAGCTTCAAGCACGAGGTGCTGCGGACCGCCCCCATCCAGCTGCCGCCGGGATCAGGACCGTCGACCCTGATCGGATCCGTGAACACGGAGTTCGACAGCGGGCGCATCGTCGCGGTGAGCCTGTCCGAGTACACGTACTTCGCCGGTGCGGCGCACGGAATCACAACAGACACGACACTCAACTTCGACGCCGTCACCGGAAGCCGGTACCGGTTGGCTGACCTTTTCAGACCTTCTGCCAAGTGGCTCGTCGCGCTGTCGGGGGCGAGTCGGCGGGCGCTGCCCAGGCTCGTCGGCAGTCTCTCGAACACAGAGTGGATTGATTCGGGCACGGTGCCGAGGCCAGTGAACTTCGCCGCCTGGTCGCTCACGCCCTGGGGCCTGCAGATCACCTTCGGCGACTACCAGGTCGCCGCCTACGCGGCCGGCATGCCCCAGGTCGTGATTCCCTACGCCCAGCTCGCGAAGTTGGCGCGTCGGGGCGGTCCCATCGCGCTCGCCGCGGGCGAGGCAGCCGCGGCCACCGCTGGGCCGCTCCGCATGCCCCTCTTGCCGGAGATCAGCCAGCCCGCCACCGGCGAGTGCCATTCGCCGATCTCCGTCTTGCAGGGATTGCCCGGTTCGCTGCGCTGCTCCGACGGGCGCATCAACGTCACCAGCTGGGACATCTACACCCAGTTCGTCGACGGTGACGGGTCCGGTGGCCTGCGGGTGCTCACGCTCGGCACCAGGCCGCCGGTCGCGACCGTCCGCGCGGTGATGTGCACCGACCTCGGTTCCGGCCCCTACCAGGACCGTGGCGGTGAGCTCCAGGCCGAGCACCTCGCTGCCATCTACCACGGCTGGCGGTTCCCGGTCTCGCCGACGGTCGGCTTTCCCGGTTACTGCCACCGGGCCAAGTAGGTTGCCGGCTCCGCCGACGGGGTGTTGGCCACAGCGTTTGACGCGGCGCGGCCAGACGCCAAGACTCAGCACGGAGCCCGGACCCTCGGTCTGGGCGAAGACGACGAGGAGACGCAGCAACTCCTCCTGAGTGGATAGCGATGACAGTACGGTTCGGCGTCGGATCCGGCACTCTGGCCCGGCAGTTCCAGCTCCACCCCGGTCTTGGACAGCCGCCGTGCTTGCTGGGGGCCCTCGTCTGGCTCTCACGGCACGCGCCACGTCCGCCTGTCGACGGGATGTGCCGTTCCCCGGACCAGCTTGTGGAATCCCGCGCGACGGACAGTCTGTCGGCGTAGCCGAGATAGGGGCGATCGTGCGTATCCGACTCGTCGAGCCCCGTCCGGCTGGCCACAACGTCTACGAGCTCGCGCTCCTGCCCCGTCTCGGGCTGCCGCTGATGGGCAGGATGCTCGCCGACGCCGGTCACGACGTGCGCGTCTACTGCGAGATGCTGTCGCCCGTCGACCTCGAGGACTGCTTGCGCGCCGATCTCGTGGGCATTTCCTCGAGGACGGCCACTTCGCCCGGCGCCTACCGCCTCGCCTCCGAGACGTGACCGGCGGCCTGGCGCGTCGGTTGCGTCCGTCGCGGGTGGGGTCCTCGCGGGCGAGGCGCGGAGTTCCCAGGGCGGATCGGCGGTGACCGTCGTCAAGCCGGTCGTAGTTATGGCCAAGCCCGCCGGGCCGGTTTGCAACTTCAACTGCGGCTACTGCTACTACCTGGGCAAGACGAGCCTGTTCGGTCCCGACGAGCGCTACCGGATGAACCACGAGGTCCTTGAGGCCTACGTGCGGGCACTCATCGCGGCGAGCCCCGGTCCGGTCGTCAACTTCGTGTGGCACGGCGGGGAGCCGACCCTTTCCGGGACCGCCTTCTACGCCGAGGCGATCGAGCTCCAGGAGCGCTACACCCCGGAGGGCTGGACCTGCGAGAACAACCTGCAGACGAACGGCAGCCTGCTCGACGACGCCTGGTGCGCCTTTCTCGCCGAGCACCACTTCTCGGTGGGCCTCAGCATCGACGGCCCGGCGCATCTCCACGATCTCGGCCGACCGGACCGTCGGGGACGCCCGACGCACGCCCGGGTGATGCGGGGCCTGAACAACCTGCGCGCCCACGGCATCGAGCCGGACGTGCTGTGTGCGCTCAACGCTCGCAACGCCCCCTACCCGACCGAGGTCTACCGGTTCTTCCTCGCCCAGGATGTCCGCTGGCTCCAGTTCCTCCCGGTCGTGGTCCGCGGGCCGGACGGAAGTGTCTCACCCTGGTCGGTGGCCCCCGAGGCGATGGGGGAGTTCCTCTGCACGGTCTTCGACGAATGGGTCCGCCACGACGTCGGCCGGATCGGCGTGCAGAACTTCCTCGAATCCCTGCTCGTCGCGAGCGGCAGGCCCCCCATCCTCTGCATCGTGTCGGAGACCTGCGGCCGGGTCCTCGCCGTCGAGCACGACGGGGGCGTCTACTCGTGCGACCACTTCGTCGACCCGGCCCACCGTCTCGGCGACGTCGTGGCGGACGGGATCGGGATGCTCGTCGACGGGCCGGCCCAACGCGCCTTCGGCGAGGCCAAGCGCGATTCCCTGCTGGCGTACTGCCGGACCTGCCCGGTCCTCGCCTATTGCAACGGGGGATGCCCGAAGGACCGCTTCGCCCTCGCCCCCGATGGCGAAGCGGGCTCCAACGCCCTGTGCGCGGGCTACCGACGCTTCTTCGGGCACGCCCGGCCGCAGCTCGAGCGGATGGCCGTGCTCGCGCGCCTCGGCCGTCCCCCGGCGGCGATCATGGCCGAGCTCGCGCGCGCCGAGAGCGAGGAGCGCCGACGCTGGCGGGAGACCTCGCGCAACGACCCCTGCCCGTGCGGCAGTGGGGCCAAGTACAAGCACTGCTGCCTTCCGTCCCGCCGGACCTGACGTCGCTGCCACTCCTCCGGGATCGCCCCGGTCCCATTAGCATCGACGCTCCGATGCCGGGATCGGTTGCCTTCGTCTGCGCGATGCCGATGGAGCTCGCGCCGCTGAAGCGCAGGCTCTCGCTGAAAGCCGCCCGCTTCGGTTCGCTCGACCTGCAGCGGGGCTCGCTCGGTGGTCACAGCGTCGTGGCGACCGTGACGGGCATGGGCGGCGAGCTCGCCAGGCGAGGGGTGGCCCGTCTCTGCGACGAGGTGGAGGTCGAACGGGTCGTCATCGTCGGCATCGCCGGCGCCCTGGCAGCCGGGGCGGCCATTGGCGCGCTGGTCGTGCCCGATGTTGTCGTCGACGCCGCGACCGGCGCGCAATACCGCCCGGACCGACTTGGCGAGGACGAGCCAGGCGGCACGATGTGGACGACCCAGGAGCTCATCACGGCGCCCGACGCGATCGCCGCCCTGCGGGAGGCCGGCGTTGTCTGCCTGGAGATGGAGACGGCCGCCATCGCCGAGGCCTGCGTCGCTCGCCACCTCCCGTGGTCGGTCTTTCGGGCGATCAGTGACCGCGCGACTGACGCCAGTCTTGATGACGAGGTGTTCGGGCTGATCAACCCGGACGGGTCCTTCCGCCCGGGAGCGATCACCGCCTACTTCCTGAAGCACCCGGGGCGCGTTGCCCCGATGGTCCGCTTCTCTCGGGATGCGAAGCGGGCCGCGGAGTGTGCCGCTGCGGCCGCGGTGCGGGCCGTCGGGCACCTCCCGCCGCTCGCCGCGACGCCGGACAGCTAGCCAACCTCCCGGCGCGCCGTCGAGGGCGGTGGCGCGCGATCGCTCAGGTGGGGTCGGGGAAGGCGGCCAGGTGGGGCGCGGTGAACCGAGATGTCCGGCGCGGGCCGGTCAGTCGGACGGCGGCGAGTCGCTCGCCGGGTCCGTCGGTGCGTGAGGCTCGTGTCGCGGCTTGGCCTTCCCGCGCTTGTGCCCGCGGCGGTGTGCGAGGAGCTGTCCCTGCATCCGGCTGCGGAGTTGCAGGATCCGCGCCGCGCCGGCGAGCACGACGAACAGCCCGCCGATCACGGCGGCGAACAGCAGCGCAACTCCCTGGGGCAGATGGCCGTGCACACCGAAGAAGGTGACGCGGGCGGTCTGACCGTTCTCCAGGATGAAGACGAGCAGGACAAGCAGGACGAGCAGTCCCACGACGACGGAGGCCCAGTAGCCGCTCGTTCGCGTAGGGGCGAGCGGCGAGGGCTTGGACGTGCCGGGCTTAGCTTCCGGTTCGGCCGGCACCGGCTGAGGGGTCGGTTGGTCCGCCCCGTCGGTTGCGGCCGGTTCCTCGGTGTCAGTCATATCGTGGCACCGAGTGTAGGCGCGATCGCGTCCGCGCTAACGGGACTCCGGGGACGGCTCAGGGTGCGGCGTTCTGCGGTGGGCCGCCCTCGCCGCCTCCGAGCCAGGCGCTGATCCGGTCGAGCACCGTCGAGATCCCCTCGCCCGCACGCTCCAGCATCACCGCGAAGCGTTGCCGGTAGTGCTCGAGCGCGGCGTCGAACTCCTCCGAGGGCGGCGGCTCCTGGCCGCGGCGCAGGTAGCTCCCGGAACGGATCCGGTCGAGCTCGCCGGCGCTCACCCACGCGATCAGTTCCCGCACCCGCCGCACGGGGAACGGGTGGGTCGTCGTGATCTCGGCGAAGAACCTCGAGTAGCGGGCGAAGGGGTCCTTCTCCTGCTCGTACTCGGTCGCCTGGCGGATGAAGGCGTCGAGGTTGAGATCCTTCACCGGGCCGCCCGCCATGCGCATGAGCGTCTGGCAGACGACGAGAGGCTCGCCCGTGACGATCGCGCTCGCCCGGTCCGAGGTCAGCTCCGCCGCCCGTGACCACTCGAGGAGAGCGAGATAGAGCGCGACAAGGGGCACCCCGGCGAGCGGCACGGAGCGGACCGCTCCGCGCATGATCATCTGGACGAGCTGCAACGTCGTTGTGAGGCCCACGTGGTCGGCGAGCACGTGCCCCATCTCGTGGCCAAGGACTGCCAGCAGCTCGTCGTCGGAATACGAGCCGACAAGTCCCGAGCTCACGAGGGTAACGGGCTCGTTCGTGCCGACGGTGAGGCCGCTGCCGACGGGTTCCTGGGTCACGTAGAGCTTTGGGCAGCGGCCGATGTCGAGCACATCGGCGCAGTGCTGATGCAGGGCCCAGACGCCGGGCAGCTGGTCGTCGCCCAGCCGCAGCGCGTTCCCGGTGAGGAGCTGGCGCAGTCGCCGCTCGTAACTGTGCTCGGTGAGGAGCTTCACGACCCTGTCGAGCCCAGGCACCGTGCGGATCGCCGCCGTCGCGGCCCGTTCTGCCGGGTGGGCGAAGCCCTGGGCGCTGATCCCGGGATACCTGACCGTCGGTTCGATTGCCATCGCCACCGCCTCGGATCGTGTCGAGTCCTCCGCTGACCGATCGCGGACTCAGCGGACGCCCGCACCTGTTGAGCGACGCCCCGAGCCCGCCGGGGGGATCGGGAGCGACGACGGCGGCGGGAGCCTCGGCGTCCGCGGCCGCACGCGGGATGAACCGTACATCGGCTCGTCGTCGCGAAGGTCCTCGGGTCCGGATACACCCCGGAGCGTTCCCGTTGGCGGATCGCTGGACACGTCACCGGGTCGACGGCCCGCACTCGCGGCGGAGGAGGCGGGCGGAAAGTGCCGCCTCGCTATGCCCCGGTGGCGGGTGGCTTACTCGGCGCAGGAGTGGTGTGCTGGGGCGCGGGGAACCACCTGCAGCTCAGTGTTTATGGATGTCTCCGGCACCGTTGAACCATTCGACGCGCGCCGGCGGGACCACCTCGGCCTTGGCGAACGCCGGGCCAAGCTGGGAGTGCATGAACTCCTCCTGGTCGGCCTTCGACTCCCAAACCTCGACGACGACCAGCTTGTCGCCCTTTTCCCCGGCGATGTGACTCAGCATCCCCTTCGGCCAGTGCTCCCAATCGGGTGTGCCGTCCCAGCCGAGAAGATGGTTCACCTTGTTGTAGAGGTTCACCGCATCGGGTGTGGAGAATTCGAGAACGACGACGTCAGCCACTAGAGCCCCCCTTGGTCATTACGCAGGCGAGATATCTGCACGAGGGATGACCCTATCGGCGACGCGAGATTGGCCGGCCGGGCTAGCCCGATCGCCCCACGACTGCAATGTTCCGGGAGCCGCCACGGGGGATCCACCCGGGGTGCCGGGTCGGCGGACACGGCGACCGGGTCCCGCGGACCCCCCGGGGGCCGGTTCCCTGGGGGCGCGCTCGCATCGGAGCCGGCAGGCCCCTGGTTCCGGGCGGCGACCGCATCCGGCCCGGGTGGAGTTCCCCGTGCGGCCCCGGTGGGTGCCGGGCGCGTCGCGCGCAGGGCGATCTGCAGTCGAGTCGTGGTCTCACGTTCGGGTTTCCGGCTCATCGCCGGTGATCTGAGCCGGCGGGCGGTTCAGAGTTTCTCGGCGAGCTTCACCAGCGAGGCGATCTTCGTCTTGGGACGCCTTTCGATTCCACGCTCGCCGGGGAGATCTTCGTACCGAAGATCGCGAGGATCCCCTGACCTGCGAGACCCCCGGCGGTGAGCTTGAAGTACAGGGCGGGGACGCCGAAACCGGGGTACGAGGTGAACAGGAGCACGGGTCTGTTGCTCAAGTGAATTGTTATGGGCTACCTGGCGCGATACCGATCTCTGCGAATCGGGCGCGGCCGCTTCCCCTGCCCACCGCGAGGGCGTTCGCCGATCTGTGCGCGTGACCGACCTGGCGTTCGGGGCGACGTTCTATTCACGACCGCCCAAGAACGGTTGCGTCGAGGGCACCTCACCACCCTGGAGTCGACCCGTTCTCGCGAAGCGAGTTAGTTCCGAGAGGGCGTCACCGAGGAGAGGGAGGTGTACACGACGAGATTCGACAGGTAGTGGTGAGTCGACGCGTCGAACTCGCCGGTGCAGGTCACAAGCTGCAGGGTGGCTCGACCTGGTGACGCGTCGTAGATGCTGCGCGCGGGAAAGCTGGTCTTCGGATAGACGTCAACGGCGTCAACAACGAAATGCGCGACGACGCCGTCGGCCAACGTGACGTTGACCGTCTCTCCCGGCCGAAGTGCTCCGAGACGGAAGAACACCGCTGGGCCAGAGACCGAGTCCACGTGGCCGAGGATCACCGCCGCACCGAGCTGCCCAGGCGTCGGACCGAGGTGATACCAACCGGCCTCCTGCCATTCGCTCGGAACCTGCACCGTGCCATCAGGATTCAGCCCGAGCGACGTGAGCGGAGCTGCCACGTCGATCGCGGGGATGTCGAGCGCGACCGGCACGGACCGCGCCAAACCAACTTTGAGGGGGGTTGTCGTCTCTGTCGCCGGCGTCCTTGCCTGCGATGACGACGTGACGGTCGACGGTCGGATCGACCCGAGATCGTGGGCTGGCGCAGGCGGATGGTCCTGGGCCGCGAGACCGAAGCCGAGCGAGACCGATCCACCCGTGAAGAGCAGTAACGCAAGGGCCAACCACCGGCGCACGTTGTTTCGACCGTCCTCTAGATTCGTGAGTCGACGGCGTCGACGCATCAGATCACCCTGCGGTGGGCGCCCTCGTTTCGGTCCCGGGTCGTCTCAGCTTCGAACAGCGGGCGAATCGCCACGTCACAACGCATTATTTCGGGACAACTGGCCCCTGTCAGAACCGCTCCGAGGTTCTTGAAGCGTCCGCGAGCGAAATGCCCATCAGGCGGCGACGGCGCAACCCGACGATCCCCGCTCCTGCTCCGGCGAGGAGCGCAATGGCGCCGAACCACAGGAGATTCTCATCTTTCGTACCTGAGGTGCCTCCGCCTCCAGTCGCGGGGAACCCC
>PLPK01000052.1:62549-63314 GCA_003159795.1 Acidimicrobiaceae bacterium
CCGTGGTCGTGGGCGCGGACGCGCTGCAGATCGGGACGGTGATTGTGTTGGCGTCCATGGTGACCGCCCCGTTTCGGGCGAGTTCACGTCCGGAGACTCTCGCACCAGTGTCGAGTGTGATCGACGTCAACGCAAGGGTGGTGCCAACGAGGCTCGAGTTCGTCCCGAGCGTTTCCGAGCTCCCAACGACCCAAAAGACGTTGCAGGCTTGGGCGCCATTTTCGAGCACGATTTTGCTCGACGACGCGGTGATGAACGTCGATGCGGCATCGAAGATGAAGACAGTGGTCGCGTCGCCCTTCCCGTTGAGCGTGAGCGTTCCGGTGATCCCGAACGTGCCTGCTGCGGAGTCATAGACCCCGCCACTCAGCGTCGACCCGCCGAGCTCGGTCGGGATCGTGCTAACCGGCTTTCGCCCCGTTGCGTCGTTGTAGGCGGTCACGAGATCGTGCTTCGCGCCTTGCGTGACGGAGTTTCCTGCGTCGTTCACACCTTTGAGCGTGATCGAGCCGAAGCCTGTCTCAGCCGGGGTGGGGAACGTTCCCACATCGCCAGTGATCGTCGTCGCTCCGGTGTTGGTGATCCCAGAGCCCGCGAGCACCGCGAAACTTGAGGCGGTACCGAGCCCAACCGTGGCCTGAGCGGCGCCAGCCGTGGTCGCGAACGCGGTCGATCCCAGCATTGCACCGAAAATCACCACGAATATGTTCCGCATCATGATCTACCAGTCCAGACTTGCAGTACCTTCACATCGGTCATTCTTTT
>PLPK01000015.1 GCA_003159795.1 Acidimicrobiaceae bacterium
ACACCGGCAGCTAGGGGCGGTCCACCCCGTCAGGAGCCGAGGACCTCGCGCAAGGGGCCGAGCATGGGAGAGGCGCAGCCACGCATTCTCAGAGAGCTCGGCTTGGGTGCGCTCGTCCCAGAGTGGCCGGCGCGGTGGGACGGACTCCGCTCTCGGGCAGTCGAAGCCCTACTCGTCCTGAGAACACAGATCCGACGGTTGGCCGATCCGGCGTGAGGCGTCGTCAATCGAACACTGGACGATCAGCCCGCGTGGGTTCTGCCTGTACGGGAAGGAAAAGTCGACAGAATTGCGCTGGTCTCTTGGGCACCGCGCGACCTCCACAAGCGACCACGCACTGCCTGTCCGGTCGCATCTCGTCGGTGCCTCCAGAATCGCCCACCACGGCCGCAAACGACCGGCAAGGTATAGGAGAGTGCGGCTGCTTGCTCAGCCCGAACGCCCTGAGGAGCCTGAGGGTGGTCCCCATCGACTTGCTGTAGGCCCGCCGGCGCGCCACGCGCGCGGCATAGGCGTTCCTCCGCGCCGACGGCGGTAACCCCACGAAACACTGCGCGAACAGTTCAGACATGCCCCCGCGAGCTCAGAATCTCCCAGCCAGACGAGGGGCGCGTCGTTATGCTGCGCTGGTGACAGCTGCGGGCTTGGCTGTTTCCAACAGCCGTCGGAGCTTGATCGTCGTCTGCATCTCCTTGGTCGCGTTCGCGGTCCTCGCGGTCGTCATCTATCTGCCAACGGGACCGTTTGACAACGCCCACCTTCCCGCGGCGGGTTCGGCGATCCGGGGGAGATGGTGTGGTTCCTCGCCTGGACACCCTTCGCTCTCGGGCACTGGCTGAACCTCTTCCACACGAGCTACCTCGATTATCCGGCCGGAGTCAATCTCGCCCGCAACACCTCGGTGCCGCTCCTCGGGCTGATCGCCGCACCCGTGACCCTCCTCATCGGACCTGTCGCCTCGTTCAATTTCTTGCTCCGGCTCGCGTTCTTCTCCTCGGCGACATCGATGTTCCTCGTATTGCGGACGTTCTGCCGACGCTCGACCGCCGCGTTCCTCGGAGCTCTCGTCTACGCCTTCGGCCCGTACCTCGCGAGCCAAGACCAGGGAGGCGCCCATCTCACTTTCGCCTTCGAGGCACTGCCTCCGATCATCATGTGGTGCCTTTACGAGCTAATCGTCACTCAAAAGCGTCGACCGGTCCGTATGGGCTTGCTGCTCGGTGTCCTCGCGGGGGCGCAGGCGTACATCGAGCCCGAGGTGCTGGCCGAGATCGCTGTCGTCACGCTGATCGGCGTCGCCGTCGGCGCGGTGCTCCACCCCACGCAGGTCCGACTCAAGGCACGACACCTCGCCCTCGGGCTTGGTACCGCCGCTGGCGTGCTCTTCCTCATCGGCGGCGATCTCGTCTGGTGGATGTGTTTCGCCCCTGGCCACCTCAGCGGGCCGGCTCAGCCAACGAACGTCTTGCAGTCGGACGCGAATGACCTTCTGAGCCCGATTGTGCCCACATCGAGGCAGCTGGTCGCGCCAGGCTCACTCGCGCAAGCCGCCGCCCGATTCGTCGCGGGCAACTTCACCGAGAACGGTGGGTATCTCGGAATCCCTTTCATCGCCGCATGGATCGCGACGGCGATCACGTTGCGCCGCGACGCAATCGTGCGTGTCACAACCGGACTCGCCGCAATCGCATTCGTGATCTCGCTAGGTTCGCGGCTCACGATCGACGGTCACCAAACCTCGATCCCGCTTCCCGAAGCCGTCTTCGCCCACCTGCCGCTGTTGGACAACACGGTTCCCGCCCGCTACGCGCTGCTAGTCCTGCTCTGTTCGTGTGTCGCGTTGTCGATCGGTCTCGATCGCGCCCTCGGGGTGGTCGCGAGTGTGGCAGCCAGGCATCGTCGTGAACTGCTCGCCGGCATCGGCGTCCTCGCGACCGTCGTTGTCGTGAGCGTCGCCCCCCGACTGCCATTTCGCTCCACGGGATTCGAGTGGCCTGCATCGACCCCTTCGCTCCTCAGCCAACTCCCCGCCGGATCCGTCGTGCTCACCTACCCCTACCCCTATAGGAGGTGGGACGAGACGATGGTGTGGCAAGCCCAGGATCAGATGTCGTTTCGAATCATCGGCGGTTACGCCTATGTTCAGGGGTCGGGGGGCAGCCAATGGTGGCCGCCACTCGTCTACCCGAATTACGTTCAAGAGTTCTTGGTCGAAGAACAAGACCCGGCTGGCGACTACTACCCGTCGTTTCGAACCGCCTCCGGGCCGACAGGGGGTGCGGCACTCTGCAAGTTTCTCTCTCTCGAATCAGTCGACGCCGTCGTGTGGTGGAACGCAGGGGACGGCGCGGGCGCCGTCAAGGCGTACTTCCTACACACACTGGGTCGGCCAGCGCTCGACGAGAACGGTGTTCTTCTGTGGGACCACGCATCGTGGGCTTGTAACTGAGACACAAGCTGCGTGGACTGCACCGGAGTTCATGGCGCACACCCATTTCTGACCGGCGTTGTCCGTCGAGGTCGGACCGGAGTTCTCGATAAAGGTGACGGACGCGAGCCTGTTGCACGAATGGCGCTGCGTGCTGCGAAAGGCCTCGTGAGTTCACGATGAGCCGAAGATGACCGGCGGAAGATCGGTATTTGCCAGCGCGGCCGTTGATTCGACGGTGGATCGACTGCTCAGGTCACGCGAGCGCGGGCCGGAGCGCAACATGCAGGCGAGCCCACGGTGCGACCGTCGGCTTGATGCGCGCGTTGCGGTAGAGCTTGAGGAGGTTGTGAGTCGCGCACAGCAGCTTCCATTCGCTGTCGGCGGCGATCCTTCCTCGACGAGTAAAGCGACGTGCGCCTCGGGCGTCTTTGATCTGGCCGAAGACCGGTTCGGCGAGGAGCTGGCGCTTCTTGTAATGGGATCGTCCGCTCTTGGTCGAAACCTTCCGTTCCATCTTGTCAATGGCGGTGGCGTTCTTCGGTAGCGGACCGCGCATGGACACCTTCGGGGCCGTGCCCGCCTTCATGTTGCGAGTAGCGACGTAGCAGTCCGGATGATCGGGACCGAGGCTGGCGAGAGCGTCCTCGGAGCAGTAACCGGCATCGGCGAGCAGCACACGAGGCAGCTCTTCGATCCCTGCCGCAACGAGGGACGCGGCGATGACACCGAGCATTGGGTGGAGCTGGCGAGTGTCGTTCTGCTCGGTGGTGACACTGGCGGCCACAACGACTTGGTTCTCGTTCACCGCGGCCTGCGCGTTTGTAACCCTGGAGGAAGCCACCTGAGGTGGACATTGTCTTTGACTCGGGGTCGGTGGTGTTCGCCTTCTTCTCTCTGAACTTGGCCTTGTCCCGGGGATCCTTCGGCTTGCGACCCTTGAGCTTCCTGCCCATGGCCTGTTCTTTCGCGGCCCGATCGGCGAGGTGAGCCTCATGGGCAACTCGGGCTTCTTCGACACCATCTTCGAGCGCCGCCTTGGCCTCAGCGAAGCGCCGTCGACGATCGTCGCGGGCCCGGAGGGTGGCGGGAGGCTCATCCCCCCGGCTCTCGCCGAAGGTGGCGTCGTCGTGGGCATCAGCGGCTGCGGCCTCAGCCAGCATCTGTTGCACCTCGGCCTCGATGTGTTCAGCAGTGGCATTGGAGCGCAACGACCCCGGACATCCCATCTTCGTTCCGTCGAGAGCAACGGTGCCCACACTTGCCATGCCGGCCGCGGCACAGAGACGAAGCGAGTCTGAAAACACCCCGGCGAGGGCCTCTTCGTGGCGCTGGCGAAAGCGGGCGATCGTCGTGTGGTCGGGAGTCTGGTTGGCGGCGATGACCCGGAACGCCACGTCGACATGGCACGCCCGCTCGATCTGGCGGGAGGAGCGGACCCCCTGGCAGTAGGCGTAGAGGAGGAGGGCGACCATCGCCGAAGGCTCGTGTGCGGCCCCACCCCAACCGTCGGTGCGGTAGCCGGCGTAGAAAGCATCGAGATCCATCTCGGCCACGGCGTCGAGGATGAACCAGGCCAGGTGGTCCTCGGGCAACCAGTCGAGGAGCGACGGGGGCAGCAAGAAGAGCTGGTCACGCTCGACAGCGAGGAAGTTGTAGGCCATGGCCCATTTTCACTGGAAATCCTTATAGGGCGGGGGATTTCCCGCGCGCGTCACCAGGGAGTTTTCAGATCGATGCCGGGAGGTTCGTGCAACAGGCTCGCGCGCCGGTCGTGCCGGTCTTGGTCGAACTCTGGGAGAGAACCCAATTCAGGCACGAGATTATCCCCGCCCGGTGGCAATCTCAGACCTGGCGGGGCCCGATATACGCGTTGACTCCTTCCGCTCCACCTGCGATAACGCTCGAAGGGACGCTGGAGCTGGCCTCTTGAGGCGTAGTTGAGAATAGAACCAGCTCGATGGCGATGCGGGTCGGAGGCGTTTAAGCGGTCGGAGGGGGCCTTGTACCTGACGTTCCGCACTTCTCGA
>PLPK01000049.1 GCA_003159795.1 Acidimicrobiaceae bacterium
CACGCTATCGACGTCCCAGCTCCCCTTGAACCTCCGGAGCCAGGCGTTCTCCACCACCATGTTCAGCCGGCCGTGGCGCTCGACGAAGATCCCTGAGTGGGGCAGGTCACCCAGCGTGACGTAACGGTGGAGCTCGGCGTACCCCCGGCACCAGTCGACCTCTAACTCGACGGCGGCCTCTTTGCTCGGGACTGTCGGGCAGCCGAGCCGGCCGACGTCGTCCGCGAGGTACTTGCCCATGTACATGCCGAACGGACCGGGTGTCTGCGACAGTGACACTGCCGTCCCTTGGTAGCGGTCAAAGACGAGACCCCACAGCCCGTTGTCGAGTACTTCGGTCGAGTAGGGGAGGAACA
This sequence comes from Acidimicrobiaceae bacterium, assembly GCA_003159795.1. GTDB lineage: Bacteria > Actinomycetota > Acidimicrobiia > Acidimicrobiales > Bog-793 > Bog-793. The sequence goes on from PLPK01000049.1 coordinate 357, forward strand.
CGAACTCCTGGAACGACCGGGCACCCAGGGCGATCGAGTGCAGCTCGAACTCCCACGTCCAGTCGATGACGACCGGGTAGTCGGTGTCGACCGTCGCCAGCAGGCCAGCCAGCCAGCCGGAGCGGTCCCGAGCGGCACCGATGACTATGCCGGCGGGTTCCACGTCACGCCCTTGTTCTGATGGAACCACTCGACCGTCTCAGCCATTCCCGACTCAAGTGGAACGAACCCCCCGGGGTCGATGCCAGCGGAGTACAGCGTGTCCACCTTGGCCGTGACCGTGTCGCCCTCGATCTCACCTGGCCGCATCGGCAGGTAGACGATCTCGACCTTGCCGCCCGTGTGCGCTATCGCGAGCTGGCTGACCAGCCTGGCGACGTCGTTGACGGTGTTGTGGACGACCGGCCCGGCCTCGATCGCGTGGGGGTGGACGACGCCAGCCGCCGCTAGCTCAAGTGCTTTCACCAGCACACGCGCCAAGTCCTCGACGTAGAGCATGTCGCTCACTTGCTCGCCATCCCCGTAGACCTCGATCGGCATCCCCGACAACGCCCGGCAAACGAGGGCCGGGACGATCTTGCGGACCCTGCCGGGGGCGAACGGCAGGGCGGCGCGCTGGCCTGGCCCGTAGGCGTTCACGCAGCGCACGTTGTTGACCCTCGTGCCCCGTTCTCGGTTGAACATCTCGACGAAGTGCTCGCCGCAGGTCTTGGTGATCGAGTAGGTGTTCCGCATCCACCAGTTGCCGACGCAGATGTAGATGCCGGGGACGTCGTACTGAGCCGCCGCCTCCAGGACGTTCAGCGTGCCGAAGACGTTGGTCTCGGCTGATGGCCGCGGGTTCGCGATCGTCTCCTGAGTACCGAGAACCGCCGCGAGGTGAACGAAAGCGTCCACGTGGGCGAACGCCTCAGTGACAGCCGTCGAGTCGCGCACGTCGCCCAGGAACGTCTCTTCGCCGACCCGCGCAAGGTGGTCGAAGGCAACGGGCGTGTGACCCCTCCGCTGCAGCTCGGCGCTCAGGTGGTGGCCGATGAACCCGGAAGCCCCGGTGACAAGGACTCGCATCACCACGGCGTCTCCCCTCGTCTCACGCGCATGTCAACGCTATCGCTCCTGTAGCGCTTGCAGTCAGTCGGGCGCTCGGGGACATCGACCGGCACGAACACGTAGCCCGCGTCGGTCAGCCGGTTCCAGAAGTGGGCGTCGGCCTCGCGCCACATCTGCGCCGTCGGTGGCGTGTCGGGGAAGCCCCCCACCGCCTCGAACGCCGTCCGGGTCAGCATGACCGAGTTGAGGTCGACCTGGTGGTAGGCGTTGGCGAGGACACCCTGGCAGGACCGGACGCCGAACTCGGTCCCGTCCTCGTGGAGCAGCCGTTGCGCGCCGTAGACGACGTCGTGGCCCTCGTCGAGCTTGGCGACCATCCGCTCGAGCCGGTCCGGGTAGTAGAAGTCGTCGCCGCAGAGGAAGGTCAGGTAGTCCGCCCCGAGCGCGGCGCAGCGGTTGATGATGGTCGCGTACCGGACCGTCTCGGCCCGCTCGGCGTCGGTCGTGTCGAGCTGGACGACGGTCACGCGCCGGTCGCTCCGGACGCGGTCGAGCGCCGCGTCGACGCCGCGGTCCTGCGAGCCGTCGTCGACGGCGAACAGCTCCCAGTCCTCGTAGGTCTGCCCGAGGACGGAGCCCAGGGCGGCGGGCAGGTACTCGGCCGCCCGATAGATCGGCATGACGACCGAAACGGTCACTGGTGCAGCTCGCACCGCGGGCGGGCGTAGCTCCCCGTCGAGCGCCCGCAGCCCGGCTCCTTGCAGAGCCACCCGCCGACCCACGCCGTGTGAAAGCGCCTGCGCGCCCAGGCGAGCCACCGCTTACCCTTCCGGCGCATAGCGCCCCTCCCTGTCCACTGGGTACGGTTCGTGCTCGGTCCCGCAGGCGCACAGCCCGTGGAAGACGTGGTGCTGGAACACTGCCGGGAAGTGTAGGTGCGCCGCGTACCCCTGGTCACGTAACGCCCCGAGCACCCGGACATCGAGCCGCCGCCAGTCCCCGCGCCCCAGTCCCGGCGCGTCGTCCACGTTGCCGACGTCGGCCATCAGGCCAGGGTGCGTCGCCATCAGCGTTGCCCGGAACCGGACGCAGCCGAGCGCGCCGGAGAGCGTCGGGTCGCCGCCGTCCGCCCCGCCGTAGCCGGGGCCGTTGTACGGGAACACGCACCAGGGCTCGGGACAGCGCCGGAACTGCGAGAGCACCGTCCGGTGGAGCTCGATGTCCTGCTCGACGACCACCAGGTCCCCCCCGGCGCCCCACAGCGCCGTCAACTCCCGCCAGTAGCCGGTCGTGTCGTCCGGCCCGATCTGGACCCGCCTGGCCGTCGGGGCGAACCGCTCCAGCGCCGCGAGGGCGAGCGGGTGGGCGTGGACGTGGACGAAGCAGACGGTCAGCGGCGGGGAGGTGCCGCGCCGTCGTCCCCGAGCGCCCGGTTCGTCGGCCGGGCCCGAGTAGGGCGTGCGGGCTGCCCCGCGGGCGGGGCCTGCTTGGCTGCCCGCGGCGGCGGGACAAGGCGCGCCTGCGGCCGCGGCGGCACCACGGCCCTGCCGAGGGCCAGCTCCGACGCGTCCATGAACCCGGCGCGCACCTGGGCCTGGGCGTCGACCTCGGTCATCCACGACGACTGCTCGCCAGCCGCCAGGGTGACGTGCATCCGCAGGTACAGCTCGGCCACGTCCGGGGGGACCTCGAACCAGCCGTTGCTGTCGGCCGCGTACTCGTCCCCGCCGTGGGCGATGGCGTCCGTGCCGCTGGCGACCCACTGGTAGGCGATGAGGCTCCGGCCCGGGTTCGTCGGGTCCTTCGAGCGCCATGCGTTCTTCGTGAAGTGCTTGATGTGCATGTCAGCCTCCTGTCAGTGGGTCGCGTTCTCTCAGGCTACGCGCTCAGCGGTACGCGTGTGATCCGCCCCTGGACACACTCGGGGCAGGCGCAGCGCCAGCGGTACTTCTGCGCTGGCGGTGTTTCTCGCCCTCCTCAACCGGGTCACCCTGACATGACACCCAAGTCAAGACGCCAGCGGCCCACAGGTCGAGAATCAGCGGCTCGATGTAGCGGTCCACCCAGGCGACGTGCTCGAAGTCCGTGCAGAGCACTTGGAGATGGCTGTCGCCCGCGTACGTCCCACCCACCTTGAATGGCGCTAGCGCGCATCCGTTCGGGCAGACATCCGAGTACCAAGGCGACGGGTAGGTGAAGCCCGTTCCCCAGCACAGGTGACAGTCGGGGTTCCACTTGGCGGGGGCTGGGTGAGGTCGCATGTCAGCCGTCCGTCGCGGCCCAGTCAGCCGGTACGGCCCCGTCGAGCTTCGGCGCGCCTATGTGGGACAAAGTCACGCGGACCCCGTCGAGCTTCGCCAAGTCCCGCTGGTAGTGCCGCGCGCTCCGGGCACGCTCGTAACGCAGCCACAGCTCAGGGGCCACCCGTGTCCTGACCATCGCCCACGCCCACGTCCGGAGGGGCGGGATCGTGCGCCTGTTGGCCCGCATCAGGTGTGCGAAGTAGCCGCTGAGCGCCTCGATCTCGCGCTCTCGGTCCTCGGCCGCGCTGAGCTTGCCCGTGCCCGTGTAGATGAAGGCGGCCCAGGCGTCGCCCCATTCGTCGCCGCAACTGCACCTGATCGTCGACCGGATCGCGGCCACGTTTAGCGACAGCGCCCTGTGGACGACTGGCACGAGTGACGAATCCGGTATCTGGCAATGAACCCTCCCCAGCGTGTCTATCCACTGCGCGGGCCGGTGGCGGTCGGTTGCCTCGGCGTACCATGGACGCCGCAAACGCTCTTGCTCCTTGCGGTGCTTCTTGCCCCGTCGCTTTGCCATTTCAGCCTCCTGTCGCCTCCGCGGCCAGCCACAGGTCGCGGAGGATTTCCTTGCCGACGATCCGCAGCGCGTCGGCGTGCTGGTGGCCCTTGGACCAGGGCGAGCCATCAGGCGCGGGTTTGCCGCTGGGCCCGCATCGCACACACGGCCCGGCGTGTTCCCTCTTGACCGTCTCGGCGCGCCGCTCCTCGTAGATGCGTCGATAGCGCCGTTTGGCGTCGCTGACCCAACCTAGGCCGAAGTCCTCGGATGCCATCAGTTCCTTGATGTCCCTACCAGGTTCCATACACACGTGATCCACTATGAGCCAGAGGATCGTCTTGAGCCTCGGATTGCCCAGCTTGAAAGCATCCTCTTGGCTCATGCCCGTTCGCTTCTTACGCGTGGGGTCGCCGACACCGCAGTAGGCCCAGAGCTGCGACACCGACCGCCGGTACGGCTCTTGGTCGATGAGCACGCGCTTGGGGTTGTCGGTCCGGCTGGACGGCTTGGACGGATCGAAGGCTTGGTTGTCCGCCCATGCCTTCGGCGTGGCAACGTCGACCGGCCCCAGGTGGCCGAGGAGGCGCGCCATGAGGTGTTCGCCGACACCTTTCTCCGCTCGCTGCCAGGCGATGACGGACGGGGGGACGGTCTTCCGGTAGCAGCGCACCAGGTCCAGGCCGATCTGGTGTCTCAGGGCCTTCAACGCTTGGAGGTGGACGATATACGGTCCGGCATCGACGTTCAGCGGCCGGACGATTTCACCATCGCCGTTCACGCCGACCCGGTTCGACTGACGCGTGTATTCCTGGTCGATGTCGGCGAACATTTCGGCCCACATGCGCAGCTCGTCGTAGCCGCCCGTCATCTCATGCCACCCTTGGGAGCACCGGCTTGAGCTTGAGATCGCCGAACCGTGCGACGCGCTCCCTGCGCATCTGCGCGATGCAGGCGTGGTAGAAGGCGATGGACTCGCCCAGGTCGCGGCGCTGATCCTCCAGCTCGGCGATGCGGCCCTTGAACTGTTCGACCGTCGCATCCTCGTAGCGCACCCACTCGCCGTCGAGCGGGAAGCCTTCGGCGAGAAGCTGCTCGCGACCGTCCTGGGTGAGCCGGTCGGTCTCGGGATCGTAGACACGGCGCTCGACCCCCCGCACGGCGTCGCGGAGCCGCATGAGCACGTAGTCGTTGATCGCCGCGGACGCGGCCCCGACCGGGTCGGGTAGCTTCCGCAACTTCGCCTCCACCCAGAGCACGGCTCGTTGGCCGATCAGGTCGCGCCGCCGCGCCTCTGTGATAAGTGAGTCAATGGATGCCATGGGATTGCTCCTTCCTGTCTGTGGTGCTACCGGGCGAGTTCGGGATGGGTTTCGGTGGACGCTTGGCCCGGCAGAAGGTTGTCACCGCGGCGAGCGCCAGCTGGGTTTCGTCACCAGCTTGGCCGCGGTGACAAAAGGGTGCCCGGAGCGAGGCGGTCATGGGTTTCGAACGACCTTTGGCTCCGGGCAGAAGGGGCGACCGCGGCGGCGGGCGGGTGGGTTTCGTCACGATCGTGGCCGCGGTCGCGAAGTGGGCAGGCGCGGCGATGGTCGTATGGGTTTCGTGACGCTGCTGGCCGCGCCTGCTCGATCTCATCTGTCTCCTGTCAAAACCCTAGACGTCTAGGGATTGTTCGGACTCCGCGGGCGGATACCCACGCGTCTCGGCATCGACCACGAGCACGATGTAGCGATTCAGCGACAGTCCGAGCCGCGCCGCCTTGGCCTTCGCCGCCTCATGCGTCGCGGGGGGAAATCGGACGATGACGTTCGTGGTCGTCGCTCGCGCCATGCGCTGATACTACCGCAGTGTCGCGGGCGGTGCTACTACTCCGGAGAAACAGTGAGGGCCGGCGGGGACAGGAGTACCCGCCGACCCCCTTCCGTTGCCCGTCCTTAGTGGATCCCGGGGGCGATGTTGGCCAACACGCCCATGGTCGGCCCGACGACCGTCTCGAACGCCTCGAAACAGCGCACGTCGAACTCGTGACGGGGTCCGCCCGTCGCGGAGTTGGCGACGTAGTTCGGGGCGTAGTCGAAGCGCTGGTAGTCACGCAGCGTCTCGACACGGCTGGCCGTCTTGACGTTCGACCCCATGAACGGGACCGACCGGACCTCGGCGATGAGCTCGCCGGGGACCATGTACGGGTCGACGAAGATCTCGATCTGCGTCTTGCCGTCGGTCTTGTTCAGGTAGTTCGCCACCGTGCCGCCCATGCTCAGCCGCTGCCGGTCCTCGAGCGCGCCCTGGTAGAAGAGCACTGCCTGGGGACTGTTCAACGCGGCGTTCGCCAAGTCGTTCACGATCTGGGTCCCGACGATGTAACGCGCCGGGCTGACGCCCGGGTAGTTGTTGTAGATCGCCAGGTTCAGCGCGTCGAGCTCCTCGATCGCAGCGCCGGAGACGTGGAACGTCCCGCCGTCGAGCGACGTGAAGATCGAGCCCTGCGCCGTGCCAGATCCCGGCGTCGCGTACGAGGTGCCGAACGCGCCGGTCGACCAGTCACCGAGGATCGAGGCCACGTAGCCGTTGATCCAGTAGGACTGGTAGGACGTGTCCGCCGTCGGCGGGGTCGTCGGCTGGGTGCTCGAAAGCAGCGCCAGTGACGGCAGCGCCTGCGGGGTCGTCGGCACGGTCGTGATCGTGACCGAGTTCACCGTCGTGGTCGTGTAGTACACGGCCGCGGCGGCGGTGGCCCCCACGAACCAGTCGTAGGCGACGATCGTCCGCTGGGCCGTGACGAACGCCGAGACGGAGTTCGTCGTCGACGTGGTCCCGGTCGTCAGGTAGGACGACGCGCTTGCCGGTCCTGAGCCGCCGTAGAAGTAGTTCTTCCCGGTCCGGCCCGCAACCAGTACGTAGACGGGAGCGCCGGAGCCGATGAAGCCGTTCGACGCGCTCGCTGAGAGCGACGGGGCTCCGAGGCTCGGGGCGGCGAACGCCTGCGAGTGGAGGATGTTGATGTTCTCGGTGATGAACTCCTGCTTCATCGTCTCCAACGTCTGGACCGCCAGGGCGTCGGCATAGCCGCCGGCCAGGGCGATCGCATCCTCGGTCACGATGCCATGCTTGGCGATCAGGCCGAAGGGCGCGAAGACGTTCTGCATGTTCATCTCGGTCGCTGAGCCTCCATAGTCGAAGGGCTCGGCACCGTCCGCCTGTAGCGCGTTCACGTTGGTGAACGTCCGCCAGTAGGCGAACTGGGCGCCCTGCGGCGCCGCTGACCGCGGCAGGGAGTCCCTCGTCGGCGTCAAGCACGGAACCAACGACACGTAGTCCTGCAGGTTCACACCTTGCAGGCCGGTCGAGGCCGTGAGGCCGACGGTGAGGGTTCCCTTGATCGCGGCGAAGGTCTCCTCGGTCACGCCGAGAAGATCCGCTGCTGCACTCATTGGGTCCTGCTCCTTTGTCGATGTCCGGGCACACGCCTAACGGCGCGCGCCGTCTGTGGGTACTGCTACTGCGGGACCACCGGGGAGGGGACCTTGTCGGGTCCGCCTGCCGTCGGGTAGCCGCGGCCGATCTCCGCCCGCTTGGCGAGCTCGAACGCCTTCTCGCTGCGGATCTGGTCGGCCCCCATCACGTCGCCAGCCTTGACGGCCGCTTCGATCTTCTCGTCGAAGCTCTTGGCGACTGCATCCTGGGTCGTGCCACCGATCCCGTCCCCGCGGGAGAACCCTGCCAGCGCTTCCAGCGCCTTACGCGCAGCTCCATCGCCAGCCTCGGTGCTCAGGGGGAACCGTCCGGAGTGGGGCACGTCCGACGCGAACTTCTCGACCTGGCCGCGGAGCTCCTCGATTTCCTTCCGCAGGTCGTCCGGGACCTCGCCCTTCGAGACGGCCTTCGCCATCCGCTCGAGCGCGCCCGCGTCACCCTTCTTGGCGACCTTGGCGAGGCTGCGGAGCATCTTCGCGTCGGCCAGGGCCTTCGCTGCCACCGCCTTGGCGGCGTCATCCGTCGCCCTCTCGTCGTCGCTCATCCCCGCCCGGCGAGCTGCCTCGGCCTTCGCCGCTGCCTCCACCTTGGCGGTCTTCTTCTCTTTCTTGGCGACCTTGGCCGCCTTCTTCGCGGCCTTCTTGTCGGCCGCTTTCTTCTTGGCAGTCGCTTCGGCCTCGGCCTTTGCGGTCTCGCGGTCGGCGACTACCTTCTCGGCGATTTCCGCGGCCTTGACGGCCACGATCTCGTCGAGCTGCTCTTTGGTCAGTTCCATGTCGAACGCCCCTTTCGTGGCGGTTTGGCCGCCCGCCGCGGCCGGATCGTCCGGGCCGAGCAAGTCGGTTAGGTGACTACGCAACTGGTCGGCCGCGTCCCGGGCACCAACGACCTTGTCGATGCTCACGCCCGAGAGCCTCCGTCCAGCCTTCGACATGCCCGCGGCCTGGCCCTCCGCCTGTTCGGTGAAGGCCATCCGTGCTGTGATGCCGAGCACTGCGTCCAACGCGCTGAGCGCGTCTTCGAGGTCGAAGACATCCTCCACATCGTGAGGCTTGCCTCCGACCGCGACCTCTGTCTGCTCCCTGTCGAGGGAGAGCTGCAGCTTCTGACCGGCCTGGGCGATGAGCGTCCCGGCGTCGATCAAGATCTGCGCGTCCTGTGCTTCCCACTCCGCGGACCCGGGGTACGGCCCGGAGCTGCCCGCCTGGTTCAGCGCCGAGACGATGGCGCCGCCGTCCTGGACCTTGAGGACGATCCCGTCGCCCTTCTCGGCCGAGATCTCGATGCCGAACTTGTGACAGGCCGCCTTGATCTTCGGCATGGCCTTATCGCCGAACGGGGACTTCGGGGCTTGAGCGAGAGCGTTGCGGGCGTGCGCCTCGTCGTGGACGGGGAAGTGGCGCAGCCTCCGCGGGGTCGTCTTGCCGTCCGCGTCCTTGGTCCCGCCCGACTCGATGTAGGCGAACGCGGAGTCCGGCAGGTCATTGATCGTCTTGCCCGACAGCTCGGCCTTCGCGATCTCGGCGTCGTCGCCCTCGGCGAGCGCCTTCTGCAGCGTCGTCAGCCAAGCGCAGGCGTCGCAGGCGCAGGCCAGGGCCTTCTCGACGGCGACGGGCGATGCCGTCCCGGCGCAGTCCGGGCACTTCCGGTTGCCCGCGAGGATCTTGCCGGTGCCGTCGCAGGTCGCGCACTTGGCGTCCGCCTCGGCCTTGGCGGCGAGCGGGCGGAACCCGTTGGCGCCCGCCTTGACCAGGTGCAGCGCCGTCGGGGTCAGCTCCTCCAGCTCCGTGATCGTGATGTCTGCCATGTCAGCTCCTCAGCGCGGCGAGCACGTCCGGCGCCGGCCGCAGGTTCCGTGAGCACGGTCCTTCCGGACTGGCGCCGCCGATCAGGCCCTTCTCGTACATCTCCCAGGCGTAGGGCTTCAGCTCCACCTTGACGAGCCAGTCCCCCTGGCAAATCTCCATCTCGTCGCCGCTCGGCCCCTTCACGACCCATGACGTCGGGGACGGGAAGACGTAATTCTCCAAGACGGTCCCGCAGTCCTCGTGGCCCTTCTCGTGCCACAGCCCGAGCTGGTAGCCGCCCTTGGCGAACTCGTGGCACGCCTTCTCGACGGCGTCGGGGCCCGCGAAGTCGCGGAACCCGTCGGCGGCGCGCCCGACGTCGGCCTTCATGGCCGGGTAGGCGACGAGCAGCAGCTGGCGCTTGGCGGCCTGCGCTTTGACGATGGTCCCGGGGCGCGACGCTTCGACGTGGGACGGCGCCGGGGCGTTGCCGGTCCCGCCGAGCAGTTTCGACAGCGTCTCGGCATCGACGTCCTCCAGGACCACGGCGCGGCTCACGAGACGGCCTCCCGGATCCGGTGGTGGACGCGCTCGACGGGTCCCATGCGCGCCTCGGCCGCGGCGGCGGTCAGCGACTGGTCGAGGGCCAGCGCCTCGGCAACGCGCTTCTGTTGGCGGGCGATGTTGTGCCGCTTGGCCTTGGCCCCGCGCCAGCCGAGCGCGCGCGCCATCCGGCGGGCCTCCGCCCTGGTCATCTTGGGTGCGGGCGTGTCCGAGACCAGCCCCTCGGGGCCGTGCTCGCGGAGCAATTGCCGCGCGCCGGCCATGACCTCACGGCGGCGGCGCTTCGGCAGGGAGACGAGGAACGGCTGCGCGACCTCGTGCGCGCGCGTCGCGCGTGTGTCGCTCACGGCCGGGCTCCGGCTCGGGTCACCCCCTCAGCGTGCATCGTTGCCGAGTCTACGCACGGGGGGACGACACGCGTGGGATTCATCGCGCCAGTCACTCCCGCGTCTGCCAGCACAAAAGACCGAGACAGGACGGCGGCATCGCCTTCACGTTCGCCTTGTCGTTGTCCACCAGCGCCCGGCAGTCGTTGTCCGTGCACCACTGGGCCTTGTTCTCGTCGTGCGGCTTGGCGACCAGGACGAGCTCGTCGTACAGCGCGCCGTAGCCCAGCTCGGCGAGGTACTGGCGCTTCTCCTCGAACTCCTCGGGCCGGACCGGGGGGTCGTGGTCCACGCCGGTCAGGACGACGACCTGGACCTGCGCGCCGGTCGGGTCGCCCTGCTTGACCGCGGTGAGCAGCGGGAGAAAGAACGCGGTGAAGCTGTCCAGCGTGCCGTCTAAATCGCAGCAGAAGCGCATCAGGGCTCCCTCCGCCGCTCGCCGCGCCGGTCCTCTCGATTCTCCCGCGGCTTGCGGCGCGAGAGCTGCCATTGCTGGTGGCCGTGCGCGCCAGACCCGCGGCGGCGCGGAGGCCACCACGCCCCCATCCGCCACGGCGACGCGCCCGGCCTGCGCGGCATCAGATCGGCCTCAGTCGGACCGTCATCGTCGCCGCCACCGGGAGCCTGCGCTTCTTGCCCTTCTCGGGTGACTCGTACTCGATCTCCAGGTCCATGCCCGACAGCGCCCAGCCCTCCTTCTGCAGCTTGACGATGCCGAACACGACGCTGTCGATCGTGTCCTCGGGGTCGACGCGCTTGGGCACTTACCAGTCAACCCCTTCCCGGTACGACGAGCCGCGGGCCCGCCCGTTGGTCCCTCATCTGGCGGTTGCGCTCCTCGGCCACGGCGACCTCCTGGGCGTACGCCTGGTGCGCCAGCGGCTCGTTCACGTCCAGCGACTCGGCGCGGCGCTCCTCGTAGAGGACGCACGCCTCGACGTGCTGGGGCGAGCCCGGTCCGCCGAGCAGGGTTTCCAGCAGCGCGATCACGTAGACGTTCGACAGGCCGCCGATGGCCTTCCCCGTCTCGTCGTACATCGTCTTGGCGCGCGCGTCGTTCGCGTCGCGCAGCTCGGCGAGCAGCGCCTGACGTTCCTCCAGGTCGGCCATCGGCCTCACCCCTCTCCTGTCTCCGCGAGGATATGCGCTCGGCCGAGCAAGTCGCGGACACGGCGGCGCTTGGCCGCGTTCTCCGCCTTGGCGGCCAGCCCAGCGGTCGCCGATGGGGCCGGTGTCTGCGGCGTCGCTCGTACCGTGACGCGCCCGCGGTGCTCGACTGGCGGCCTCGGGCGCCGCGTCTGCTTGCTCACTCGCCCTCCTCTGCGGACGGCGCGCCGGGGATGTTCGAGGGCGCCAGCGCGCAACGGCAGTTGTGAACAACTAGACTGTTGGCCATGTACCAGCCACTTTCCGTCTCAAGGTTATAGACGTGGCCGCTCCACTTGACCCTGCGAAGGTCGATGACGCGATCGCTCTCTACCAGTCCGGCAAGACTGCCGATGAGGTTGCGGCCATTGTCGGCATCGGGAAAACGAGCGTCTACCGAGTCCTCAGACGGCACGGGCTTAGGGCCCGCCCGAAGTTTCGAGACCTGGACGTCGCCGCCATCGTGAGCCGCTACCTTGCCGGCGAGAGCGAACTTGCGTTGTCTCGTGCCTTCGGTATCGACCGCAACGGCATCCGGCGGAGGCTCACCGACGCTGGAGTCGCTCCCCGCGACTGCTCTGCTGCCATGTTCGTCCGCATGGCCCGTTCCACTCCCGATGAACGGCGCCAATGGGCTCAAGCTTCCCACGACGCGATCCGAGGGACGAAGTTCTCCGACGCTCGTTTGGCCAACAAGGCGCTCGGCATCGAACGTATCGGCCATGTGACAAGCAAACTCGAACTCACGATGACCGAGTGGCTCCGCGACCGTGGCGTGGACCGCATCGTTCCCCAGAAGGCCATCGGTCCGTACAACGCAGACATCGGAGCCGCCCCCGTCGCTGTGGAAATCTACGGTGGCAACTGGCACGGATCGGGCCACCACGCGGAACGCTCCCCCAAGCGTTTCCGCTACATCCTCAATCAGGGCTGGGCCGTGATAGTCGTCTGGGTGAATCGCAACTACCCGCTCGACGGCAGGGCAGCGAATTACGTTGCTGCCTACATTGAGGAGGCCCGCGGCGACCCATCCCTTGTCGGTGAGTACCGGGTGATTCGGGGTGACGGACAGCTCGTCGCCCAAGGCCGTGACGATCTCGACAAGCTCACCGTCATACCACCGCTCAACTGACCCGACTACCCGTGGGCCCGCGGTGATCGTCCCAGCTGGGAAGCACTGGGGGTGGATCGGTACATCCGGCGCGTCGTCGAGGTCGTAGGGGTTCGCGTCCTCAAGCTCCTCGCACTCGTCGCACGGCTCGAATGTCAAAAGGTCCACCTGCTCGACGCCGTTCTCCTGGTAGGTGTCGATGCTGGCCGAGGTCATCGCCCTGGCCGTCTCCGTGTCCGCGATCATGAACGCCCGGTCGGGGTCGGCGATCACGTCCGACATGGCCGAGGCGATGGTCGCCGGGGGGTCGCCTGCCGCGATCCCGTCCGCCAGCGCCGTCCCGATCCGGTCCATCGCCGAGTCGCTGATGCCCTGGATGGTGATGCCGCGGGCGTCGAGGAGCGTCTTGAGACCGCCCCCGGCATCCTTCAGCGCGGCGTCGCCCCAGCCGGGCGTCCACGTCTCCCAGTCGCGGCTGACGCTCGTCAGCATGTCGTCGGAGAGCCAGGACGGGGCGCGGGCGTCCACCCCGAGAGCGTCGCGCGCCGCCTTGGTCCCGCCCGCGTAGGCGTCGGCGTACATCTGGGCGAAGACGGCGTTGGCGCGGGCCGCGTCAATCGAGACGTTCGCCTCCACCGCGGCCCGGGCGTCGCGCGCCGCGTTCGGCCCGCTCGGCGTCGGTGTAGCCGGTGAAGCCTTGGAAGCCCGCGTCACCATAGAAGCCACCGCTGCGTCGATCCCCTTCGTCCCCTCCCGGAGCGCCTGGGCGATCTTCGGGGCGTACGCCTCGGGGATCCGGCGGCGCAGGCCGGAGCCCTGCCACCGCGAACCTTTTGGGTCGGCTTTCACCGCCTTGAAGAACGTCTGGACCTGCTCCTTCGTCTTCATCTTCGCCAGCGACTTGTAGATCCGGTGGCCGAGCTCGACCGGGATGCAGGCGTCGGTGAAGTACTTCGGCGTCCGCCCGAACCGCAGGGCCAGGAGGGCGTTCGTCCGCCACTGGCTGAGCGCCTTCTGCAGCGCCTCCTCGGCGTCCGCCTCGTCCTCGTCGTCGTCATTGAAGCCCGTCAGGTTGACACCCTGCAGCCCGGTCTCGGCCGTGATGCCCGCCGTCGGGCCCGCGTCGCACTTGGCGAGCTTGCCGGCCTGGGCGATGACCACCCAGTCGCTCGTGTGGCACTCGTCGCGCAGGTTCGGCATCGAGGGCAGCTCGACCGGGTCGAGCCAGCACACGACCTCGATGAGGTCCTGGTCCGGGTCATCCGGGTTGAGTACGCCCCGGTTCTCCGGGTCCGGATTGAGGTGGACAAGGTCCTCGGAGGCGATGACGTAGACGAACCCGCGGTAGATGCCGTTCGGACTCGTCCAGGAGCCGTCGAAATAGCCGTCGGGCAGCGGTACGCCGACCTCCTCCTGCCACTCCCGGACCGCTGCCTGCATCGCCGTCTCGCCACCCTCCATGTGGCCACCGGGGAACTCGAAAGTCCCCGCCGCCGGATCGCCGGGCTGCAAGGCGCGCTGGATCATCAGCACCCTGCCGGAGTCCGCCGCCTTCACGACCAGGCCGCCGACGTCAAGCTGCTCGAGCTGCTTGGCCGCGGGCTTGGTGCCCGGCGGCGCCTTGCTCCCTGCCGCGGGCGCGACGTTCGTCTCGTCGTGGGCCGGTTCCTGCCCGGCCGCGGGCTTGGCTCCGCCGCTGGTCGGGGCGGGCGCGGGCGCTACCGGGGGCGGATTCTGTCCAGGCGCTTGTCCACCCGGTTGTCCGGGCGGGAGCTGGCCGCGGGCACCGGGCGTCGGACCGCCTGCCGGCGGCGCCTGCAGCTCGCCGGGGACGATGAACTCGCGCGGCTGGATCTTGTCGAGGTCCGGCGCGCCCGTCGTCGGGTCCCAGTCCGAGAACCACTTCGAGATCGCCTCGATGTAGCCGAGCGGCGTCACGCCGAGCCGGCCGCCGGCGTCGTAGAAGCGAGGGATGCGCTTGTCCGGGTCGACCGACAGGCCGAGGATCTTTTCGCGCACGTCGTCGGGGGAGATCACGCCGGCCTTGATGTAGCCGACCTGCTCCTGCATCACCATCAGCCGGTCTTCCTTCTCCTGGCCGGTGTCGAAGAAACACTCGACCGGGAGCCCGAGCTCCTCCTGGGTGATCGGGTTGAGGAACACGTCCTCAATGAAGGACGTACGCGGAAGGTCTGAGATGCGGAATTGCTGGTCTACCTGCGTCTCTGACGTTGCGCGGTTTACATCTGCGAGGAGGCCGAGGTCCTGGGGCGTGCGGTGGAACATGGCGATCGTCCGGCGCTCCAAATGCTCCGAGAACGCGACATCGAAGTTCTGCGGCTTGTACGGCGTGAACTTGGCGCCGAACGGTAGCCAGCGCATCCCCCAGCGCGCCGACTGGTCGCCCGTCATGAAGTTGTCCCACAGTTCCTGCCAGGCGGCGAGGGCGTCGGGGTCCGACTGGTCCGGCGGTGCCTCGGCGAAGCCCTCCGGGATTTGCCCGCCCGTGAACATCTGCAGAAAGTAGAACTGGAACCTCACGTCCGTGTTGGCGTTGAGCAGCACGCACTCGATGGGCGACAAGCCGTAGCGGGGGTCCTCGGCGCGCGCCGTGAACGGCTCGTACACGATCAGCGTCTCGTCGGTCCAGCCCCAGGGGAGGCCCTGGACGAACTGGACGAACGCCGGGCCCGGTGCGTCGGGCCGCTCGCCCCAGTAGTCGACGACCGGCGCCCACATCCGCCCGTCCGGGACCTGGACCGCCTTGAGCCGCCCGCCCTGGTCCTTGACCTTGTAGACCATCGCGCAGTCGTAGGCGCACTGCTGGTAGACGAGCTTGGTCAGCCACACCTTCCAGGGGTGCTTGCCGTCCGGCTTCTTCCAGAACTGCTTGGCCTGGGCGATCTCCTTGCTGACATCGCCCTCGTAGCCCTCGACGGCCCGGAACAGGAGCGGCATCGAGGTCATGCTGGCGATGATGTGCGAGATGCAGATCTGGGCGATGTCGTAGCCTTCTATGATCTGCGTCAGCGTAGAGAACGGGATCCGCCCCGTCCTCGTCTCCGAGGCGATGTTCGTCCCCGGCGTGTACGGCCAGGTCCGGATCGGCGCGTTGTAGCCCGCGTAGGGCCGGATCGGTGGCCCAGGACCGAGCGGCGGAGAGAACGAGATGCCCTGCTCGATCAGCGCCGCGGCGATGTCGTCCGGCGTGAGCGTCGTGCGCGGGGCGAACGATCCCGAGGCGGCCGCGGCGACGGCGGCGAGGTCGACGTGCCCGGTGGAGATGTCCTCCGCGGTGTGCGTCGCCATCAGCGCCCCAGCCGCGGAGCGCGCCGCGTCCTTGACCGCCCGGGCGGCGACGACGTGCTCGCCGGGCAGCGGACGGTAGCGGGTGCCCCTGACGGCGTCGCGGACGAGGCTCACTCAGGCGCCTCGTCGTGGCGGCTCAGGAGCCCGCCGAGCCACTGGAGCAGATGCCCCGCGGCGCCGACTGCGTCTATCTCACCCCCGTCCATCGCGAACCCGATGAGCACCACGATGGCCGCGGCGACGAGCAGCCCGGCGTTCGACCCGGCGAAGCGCCAGGTGGCGGCGTCCGCGAGGCCGAAGCCGATCAGCTGCACGAAGCCGCTCTGGAACCGGGTCGAGAGGTGTGGCAACGCGCCTCCATTCGATGAGCGACTACCTGGCGACAGTGTAGGACCGGCGAGCAGAGGCGGGCGTGATTCTCAGCCGTGGCCGTGACGGGGTCGACGCTCCCACCCGTCCAGGCGCTCGACTCGGCTCGGGTCGTAGCGTTCGCCCTTCCACCCTGGGCGGAGGTAGTCATCCCAGTTCCAGGGGCCACGCGTCCGGCGGTGGAACACCCCGCAGGCGACCCACTCATGGTTCCCGCCACGGCGTGCGCCCTGGTTCGCCCAGCGAGACAACGCGAAGCGAAGCACGCAGCACAACGGGTAGCCGCTGTCGAGTCCGTTGCGAAGGTCGATCCAGCGAGCGCGGATCTGCCCCATCACGGCCACGTTTCGTACACGGTCAGCGGCAGGAGCGGTTCGCCGTCCTCATCGGTGACCATTGGCTCGGACCCGTCCGTCTTGCACGGCCGAACGGCCGCCGTATGCCAGCCGTCATGCCCTTCGGCGCGCTGGCAGAAGATGACCTCGGGCGTGTCTGGAGCAATCGCCCCGCATAGCGGCTCGCCGTCCTCTTCCAGTGGTGCGAGATGGAGCTCCATGCTCACGCCGCGGGCGGCTGCCACGGCGGCGCCTGCTGGCACACGTTGCAGCGGATCGCCCCGTCCGGCTGGCGGACGTAGAGGTGCTCGTGGCGCGGGACGCGCGTCGGGCGCGCCTGCCGCTTCGCCGCCTGGGCCTGCGCCTTCGCTATCGCCAGCTCCCCCTTCGTCAGTGGTCGTCCCTCGTCGGCCATGCCCGTCTCCTCCTGCTCACGCTTCGCGGCCTGTGCCCGCATGTACTCGGCGAACCCCGACCCGGCGTTCCGGTCCAGCATGACCATCACGATCGCGTCGCCGAAGTCGGTCGAGCGCCCGATCCGCTTGCGGATGTCGTCCTTCGCCTCGACCTGGATCCGGCCGCCGGTGATCTCCCGCCACTTCGGCGCGACGAGGTCGCCCGTCACCCGGTCGTCGGGCGGCAGCGCCACGTCGAGCCCGGTCGACGGGTCGAGCATCTCGCGCAGGTTCCACCAGGCCAGGGAGCGCTTGTTGAGGAACCCGAACTCGCCGGAGATGTCCTTCAGCTTGGTCCCCTCGGACGCGACGAACCCCTCGCAGGGCCGCCGGAGCTTGCGGACCCGGTGATAGACGCCGACCCCGATCCCGATGGCGTCGATGATCGCCTTCGGCCAGCGCTGCCCGGTCGCGGTGGGCTCGTCGAGCTGGTGGGCGTCCTGCTGGGCCGTGACGATCTCGGCGAGGTCCATGACGTCGTCAGTGAACGGGTAGGCCAGCACCTCCGCCACGACGTTGCCGATCCGCAGGGCGATGGTCGACAGGTCCCCGCCCCCCGCCGCGACGTCCACGCCCAGCCGGTCGACCGGATCGTCGTCCCCGAGCACGGACGGCGTGCCGAGCCTCGGGTCGCGCCCGCGCCGCACCGCGGCCGGGAACAGCACCTCCCAGCGCTCGTTCGCCTTCTCGAGCCACGACAGCGGGATCACGCCGTCCGTGCCGCCCGCCGCGAACTCGCCCTCGACGCGGTTCTTGTAGATCGGCGACTCCGTGCCCCACAGCGCGGCGGAGTCGTCCGCCCAGGACTGCGTGATTCGCCCGGCGGACAGGGCCATGTCCTTGGTCACGTGCGTCGGGTGCCAGTTCTCCGTGCCGGGCTTGCGGGCGCAGATTTCGTAGAAGCGGCCGACAGGCTCGCCGGGCGTCGAGATCGCCAGGGCGAACGCCTCCGTGCCGCCCTCGCCGGCCGTCGAAAACGCGCCCTCGGCGGCGTCGAAAATCTCCGTCTGGATCGCCTTGGCCTCGTCGAACACGTACAGCAGGTGCTCGGCGTGCGCTCCCTCGATGGCGGACGGGTCCCCGACGGCCGCGGCCAGCGCCGAGCCGTAGCCGAGGTGGAGGTGGAGCTTCAGCAGCTCCCGCGCCTCGTCGAACGGCGCGCGGCCGAGCTTCGCCCAGTCCAGGAGCCGCCCCCACTTGTGGATCTCCGGCCACAGGTAGTCCTCGAGCTGCGCCTTGACGGACGCGGTCGTGACGATCTTCCAGTCGACCTCGGCCCGGTCCCGCGTCGTGGCGAACCACAGGACCACTAGTGAGGCTGTCGTCGACTTCCCGGCGCCGTGGGGCGACCGGATGCATTCGCGGCGATGCTCGACGAGGTCGCGCATCCCCTGCTCCTGGTAGTCGACGAGCGCCTGGCCCCGCGGCCAGCGGACGCAGTCGTGGCACCAGCCGACCGGGTCGAGCCAGTACGGGACGGCCTGGGGCGGCGGCTTCGGCGCGAACCCCCGCGCCGCGACGAGGAACGGGTTGCGCCGGGCGTCGCCGAGCGACACGCTGAGAGGCTACGCGCTCGGCGGTCGGAGCCGGGAGATCAGCGAGGGTGCGCGCCGTGTCGCTTTCCCCCATCGGTAACCGGCACGCCACAGCGCCCAGCGGCCCCCGAACCACGTCCTCGGCAGAACGTACCGCTCGGTGCCGCCAAGGGGCGACGGGAAATCGACGAACCGCTCACGGTTGAGGACAGCGCAGACCAGACGGCTCTCACGCTCGCGTAGCTCCGCGCGCATCTGAGCTTGCGCCGTGTGGTCGAACAGCTCGTCGGCGTAGCCCACTACGCCTCGGACCAGGTGGACTGGTCTGTCATGTGGCCGGGGGAGTGGATCGGGTCGTCCGCGTACTTGCAGCACGCACGGCCATCACCGACGGGATAGTTACACGCCACGACGCGCGTCCCGTCCTCCGCCGGATGCAGCGTGTACGGGTGGTGCCCTCGCGGCAGGATGCAGACATCCTCGAACACGAACTCGGCGTGGTCGTCAGCGACGGCGCGGATCACCCGCGTCGCCCCGCACGTCTGCGGACCGTCGAGCGCAGAGCGGATGCGCTCCTCGGCCACGGGAACGTCATTGTCCAGCTCGTGCCGCGTCCAGGCCTTGCAAGTGAGCAGCCGGATGTCCTCCTCGTGCAGCTCGGTCCCGTCGTCGGCTCGGAATATGCGATCAGCCATCATGGTCTCCTGTAGATAATCGGGGCCGAGTTATACCAGGTCCACGGAATCCCGGGCCCGTCTGGACACCAGTGCATCAACACATGGCCAAGCGGTGCGACACACCGCCAGCGATTACGAAACACGGACTCACAACGCGGCTCGGTCTCATCAGCCTCGGGCTCAAATACCCAGTCAAAAAGATCAGTTTTCGGTCGGCTCATCGCTTCCTCCTATCTCGATTGCCTAGACATCTAGGGTTTTGCGCGGGTACGCGTACCCGACGCGTCTGAGCAGTTCCGCCACGCCTTCTTCGTCCAGCTCCTCGGATTCGCGGAACACGACCCAGTGGGGTGGCCCGACCGGCATCTCTTCGAGTCCATTCGGGCCATTTCTCAATCGGCTAGATGGGTTGCCTCCGTTGTCTTTGGCGATGCATGAGCAAGCGCTACACGGCTCATCGGCGATGGAGCCGCCATCGAATGTCTCTCCACAGCCGGTGCAGTAGAAGACCTGCGCTGGTCTATCGAAAATCCCGCCAGGTCCCCAGTAGGTCCCGGTGTCCTCATGCTTCGTGTCATCCCCATGCTGCGATCGCTGGCAGATGCTGTCGCCACTCGTCGCTCCGCAGATACTTACGTCTCTCGATCGCCTAGACATCTAGGGCTTCTTGTGGCGGGCGGGTGCCGTTTCGCTTGTGCTCACGCTCATGCGCAGGTAGGACATCAGCGCGTTGCCCTTCGCCCTCGGGTCGTACACGTAGTCGGCGACGTAATTGTCGCCAGACGTTGCTGCCCGGAAGAGGTCGGCGAGTCGCGGACTGCCCCCGTAGACGAAGTCCACAGCAGACGATGACTCGCTGATCTTGTTCTCCCACATGCAGACCCCCGAATGGCCGTAGTCGAGGCATCGCACAACACGAGTGGAACACCAGATGCTCACGGCTTCCTCCCTCTGAGGTAGGCGTCCTTCTTGGTCATTACTCGCCATCCTTCGACAAATAGGCGGTGAGCTGGTCCGATTCTTTGAACCACTCGCCATGCACCCGATCCTCCGCGAATATCTCGTGAAGTTCTCGTTCCCTTGCGAGACCGCCCGGCTCAGTACGCAGGAGTTCCATCGGTCCAGCCGCCGTGCTCAAGTCCCGCACACGCCCAGCGACATTGGTGGACTGCCCGATCTTCACGAGTCCGTCACCGCGGCGGACAAAGTACACGTCGGCGGGACGAGCGATCGGCACCGACGGGCGGATACGGGTCGGGAGATTGTCCTCGTCGCCCTCCCACTCGGTCTCGACTTCGATCGCCGTCTGGACCTGCGACCCGATGGTGAACATGATCGCGCTGTGATGCGCCTCGCAGACCTCGACCCTCGCGCCGCTCCGTAGCGTCACGCTCCACTTCGAGCAGGCGGGGCACCCAGCGAACTCACAAGGCGTGTCCATCATCGTCCGCCCTTCGGGATCGGAGTCACCTCATGGCGACCGGGCGGGGCAGCGCTCGGCGTAGTCGTGCCAGCGCGGACCCGTTCGAGGCAACGCCTCACGAAATCAGATCGAGACACCTCGCGCCGCTTGGCCTCCGCGTCGATCCATGAGAGGAGATCATCCGCGACTCGCACAGGAAGAACGACCTTCGCCACACGTATACGTTACCACGTCGTATACGGCCGCGTATACAACTGGGGCGTACCTACGCCGCGCCAATCCGGTGCCTCGCCGCGGCGCGCGTCGCACCCCGCCGAGGTCCGCCGACCTCACCCCCGGCGCCACAGGAGCACTCCCAGAACCAGACCTCGCCCATGCCAGCCCCCTCGGCGTCCATGTCGTGCCAGACCGTCGTCGCGTGCTCGAGCCCGACGTGGACGCGCCCTGGGACGCGCAGGGAGAGCGACGGGGGCCGGTCCGGGATGGCGAGCAGGTCGTCGTCCATGTCAGGCGACCGGCCGGACGAGCTCGAGGTGCCGCTGGGCGACGGCGGCCTGCATCTCCGCAGTGGCGGTCACGCCCAGGTCCGGGTCGGCGAGAATCGCCCGGATGACCTCGATGATGAGCAGACCTTGCTGCTCATCGAGCCGGACCAGGCGTTCGGCGAGCCCGAGCCGCAGGATGTCCACCGACAGCATGTGCAGCTCGTGCTGCCAGCGTCCGAGCACGACGAGCGCGGCGTGGACGCGCATCTCCCGGACGACGGTGGCATGACTCCGCGTGGTATCGCCCTCACGCTGGCCCGTCCCGTGGCCCTCTTCATGGCCGGCCTCCTCGCGCGCCTTGCCGTAGAAGAGCTCGTCGGCTTCCAGGTCAGCGACGTAGCTGGTCACCCAGGCGACCTGTCGACGCAGCTCGCGGTGCTGCCAGATCAGTGAGTCCTCGGGGCTCATGTCCCCGACCGGCGACGAGAAGGTCTTTGCCAGCTTCGCGATCTCCTCGATGCGGCGCTCCTCTAGCACGGCCTCGGCGTGCTTCTCGGCACTCTCGGTGTTCCCGCCATGGGCGACGCATTGGCCGATGCCCTGATGGTCGGTCCCCCAGCCCAGCTCGTGTGAGCAGGGTGAGCCCGCGGGTCGTGTGGACCGCCGCGAACCACCTGTGATGTGCCCCGGGCAGGCCGGCTTGCCGTAGCGGGTCAGGTGGACCTGGCCGCAGCGCTCGCAGGGGGCGGGGTCAGGCATTAGGCCCCCATGCTTGCTCAATGAACTCAGTCGCGGTCATTGGGTGGTCAGCCTCCTCGACATACCGCCAGAGCCATTCGACAAAGCTGGAGGAGAACACGGCACCCTGCCAGATCTGATTCGCCACTTCGAGCAAGAGGACGTCCCCTTCCAGCCGTTCGGGGATCGCCTCTCTGAAACCTCGAGCCCGGCGGCCCCGGTCAGCGTCGTCGGCGTGGCGCGCGGTGTCGTCGTAGCAGCGTTTGAGACACTCGTTCAGGCCCTCGATGGTCAGCCTCGTCGTCGAGCTGTCAACGTTCGTTCCGAACCAGCCGGGCAGCTCAGGCATGGTGCCACCAGTGGACGCGGATATCCCGGCCCTGGAGAGTCACCTCCATCAGAGCGGCCCGAAACTCGTCGGGCTCCTCGGCGAGCGCGGCGCGCAGGTCAAACCCGCCATCGACCTTTTCAAGCTGCGTGTATCTGTCCTGCGCCATCCACGCGTCAACGCGTCGCGCCGCCGCCTCGATCCTGCGTCCCCGCCGGACCGCGGCCAGCAGGGCGCGCAACGTGGAAGTGGTGACCATCGTCATCGGAACCGCCACGGGAGTGCTCTCGATTGGCGTCAACTCATCAGTCGAGCGCGTCGCTAGTTCTGTGAGTGCGCCAAGGGTTTCCACATACGCCTCGGCGTAGTCGAGGTCGGCATCGGTCATCATGGTTGACTTTTGTTCATCGGCCACGGTAAGCCTCGTTCCTAACGATGTCGAAGCCGCAGGTACATGAGCGTTCCGGCACACGTCCGAAGTAGTACGTGAAGAGACTGACTCGCTGAGTCTTGATGCTGCACGTCGAGAGGTGATCTCCGAACGTAATGAGAGCAACCCGATAGCGGTCGGCTCGTTCCTCTGGGGTAGCCGCATAGCCATCGGCTCGCAAATGCCGAGGTACTTCGGGAAAGCCTAGAAGGATAGAGTTCTCGGCGTCGGTCAGGTCAGCCATCACACGCTCCTAACAGAGCGCCACCAGGGCGATCTGCGCCCGCCCCGGACCCTTCCCCCCTCCCTCCTTCTCAGCGCGTCGGTGATGGCCGCCCTGCTCACCCCGGACATCTCCGCCAGGCGTGCCTTGGGGACGCCCTTGGCGATGTAGCGCGCCCAGACCGCGGCACGGTCATCGCGCGCGACCGCGGCCTGCGCGTCGTCGTCGTCGATCCGCCACTGCACCTTTTCCAGCGCGGCCCTAGCCTCGGCCAGTAGGTCAGCCATCCTTCACCCTCTCCCCCAGCGCCCGTAGCACGTCCGCCACCTCGACGCCGCTCATCCTCGCCAGCTCGTCGGCAGGCATCCCCGCCGCGATCCACCGTACCCACGCCGCGGCGCGCCGTTCCAGCGCCGTCGCGAGCGTCGCCGCCAGCGCCCGCAGCTCCTCCGCGGCCATCGCCTGCATCGAGTGCCCGGCGTCCAGGCCGGCGTGCTCCACCTTGGCCCGCTGCACCTCGTGCCGCAGGTCCCGGACGGACAGGTGCTCGGCGGCGGCGCGGTGCAAGAGCGCGTCCTGCTCGGGCACGTCGAGCGCGGCGACCGCCTGGTGGTGCGACCACGACAGACTGCCTAGGCGTCTAGGCGATTCGATCCGGTCGGCGACCCGCGCCGCCTCCTGCAGCGTCCCGACGGCGTACCCGGTGGGCGCGGCCTGCGCGGCGGACTCGCCGTAGCGGCGCTCGCCCNNCGCCTGCCACTCGTCGAATCCCAGCTCGCGCGGGAAGGTCAGCCCGGTCTCGCCGTACTCGACGGGCGCGACCGCGGGCAGGACGGCCAGGTCAGCCATGCGCCGCGCCCGTTCCCCGGGCGACCATCGCCGCTAGTTCCCTCGCGTCGTCCGACAGGCGCCGCCCACAATGCGGGCATGACCCAGACCGGACGATGCCCTCCAACTCGATCCACTCGGCGGTCAGCTCGCGCCGGCGGCGGACGAGCTGTTCGAGCTCGGCAACAGCGGCGCGCTCCGCTGCCAGGTCGTCGGCCATCACGCCACCCCCGCTAACGTCCCCTGCACCGCCGCCGCGAACTCGGGTCGGGCCCGCTTGGCGTACTCCGGCCGCTGCTCGTAGAACGGAGAGACGTCCCGCGCCGCGACGGTCCACACTCGATTACCGTCCTCATCGTCCGCGCACTCGAACTCGCCGCGGTAGGTCCAGACGGCCCGGTAAACACGGCCGCCAGCGAGGAACCCGTAGCCCTCGCGCGTCACCCGCCAGACGCCCGCGACCCGCGTCCCGTCCTCGCGGTGGACCTTCTCGACGAGCCCCCAGTAGCGGAGCTTCTGGAAGTTGTCCACCTGGTTGCGGGTCAGGCCGAGGTCGGCCAGCGATGCCTCGCCCCCCGCCGCGGCCAACGTGGCGAGCCCCGTGACCAGCGCCTTATTCATCGTGTGCCGGTAGCGGACGATCTTGGCCCCGCAGGTCGGGCAGAGGTCCGGGTCACGTGACGATGAGGTCATAGCCGTCTCCTGTCCATCGGCACTCGGTGATTGGCAGCTCCACCAGGAACTGCACCGCTATCCCGTCCTCCCTGGCCCACTCCCGGATGTTGCAACCCGGCTCTGCCGTCGCGCCATGCTCTGCGAGACAGTCCCCGTTCGCTCCGTCACCGCAGACCCGGCAGTCGATGATGGCACACGGCCGCGTTGGGTCCGTCGGCTCGAACGGGCAGACGACGCTCAGGTACGGTTGGTCGTCGCTCAGCTCCGACCGGATGCGGAGCTTGTGCTGGGGTTCGGCGCTCACGTCACACCCCGCAGCCCGGAGCCGTCTGCCATTGACTCCACCCCGCGAGCCGCCACAGCTTGTACGCCGCGGCGTTCTGCACGGCGGGGCTCGCCTCGTTCGGCAGCCCGGTCTCCCCGATGCCATACGGCGGTTTTGCCTGCCAGGTGGAAACACTGAATTGCCACGCCCCACCATGCGGCTCGTCCCCGCCGATCCGGTACTCGTCCCGGCTCTCCGCCCACCGGACGCACCTTGCCGCTGGGGTGGCGAGCCAACGCTGCTCGGGTGTCAGCACCGTCGGCATCCACGAGGACCTTTCGAGCCGCGCGTACCACGCCGGGCTCCGCCACCAGATCAGGGGAGACCAGTCGAGTGACGATGCCGCCACAGTCGACGCACTCCCACCGCCAGAGCGGGACGGCCAGGTCGCCCTCGGAGCGGACCAGGCGAAGGTAACGAGGACCGCCAGCGCAAGCACAAGCGCCCCGGCCCGATTCTGCGCCGCCCTGCGGCGTGCCGCGTTCACCCATCTGCTCCCCCCTCCGTCTCGGCGCCTCTCGGGACAATGAACCTGGGCGCTGTCGTCTGTGTTGCCGTGCTGGTCATCGTTCCTCCTTGCTCGGTGGGATGGTCAGAGCTTTGCCGCTCGCGCGCGTCCGGGCGCGGATCGACGGGTCGCGGCCGGTCATCCCCGCCTCCGGTACGGCGCGCCGTTGCCGCGCTCGAGGAAGCCGATGGCGAAGGCGAGGTAGCCCAAGTCTTCGGCCCTCCCGTTGTGCCAGCTACAGACCGCGATGCACGCGTCCGGGTCAGTCGGGTCGACGTTCCGGCGGTGTTTCGGCTCATGTGCCACCAGTGGCCCCATACAGCGCCGGTCACCCTCTTTGAGCAGCGTCTCGCCGCGCTCGGCTTCGTACAACTCGAGCAGCACCGGGAACTGGCACACACGGTCCCGCGCGATGACCGCGGCCACGCAGGCCCGGCGCGCCTCGTCCCGAGCGACGGCCTTGGCGGAGCGGGCGCGGATCGGGCGCCGGGTCGGCTTCATGGGCGAGCGCTTCATGTCCCCGTCCTCAGCGCGGCCACCGGGTCGACAGTCGAGCCGTCCTCTCGGTGGAACAGGGGACCAGCCCCGGCGAGCTGCTGGCGGACCTCGGCGACGTGACGCCGGCGTTGGGCGGCGGTGCTCGGCTTGGCACCAGCGCCAGTCGCCTCGGGTAGCGCCGGAGCAGGAGGCGCTGCGGCGCGCGCCAGGGACTGCACCAGCTCGCGGAACTCGGCGAGGGTCGGGAACACGCGCATCGTCCGCACCCAGCGCCGCGCCGCCTGGTCGAGCAGTCCGTCGTCAGCGTCGGCGAGCTCGGTAGCCCAAGTGCCGACGAACGCGCGCCGCTCGGCCTCACTGGCGTTGGTGGTCAGCGCCCACGGGACGTGGTAGCCGCCGTCGCGCAGGCACTTGAGCGCCTCGATGACGCCTTGGCGGCTCATGACACCGCTTCGTCGAGCGGATCCACCAGCGCGAGGCGCTGGCGCTTGCGGCTCTCGTCGGCGAGCTGGTCCCAATGGTCCCGCAACGCGCCCGGGCTGCGGATGTTCGTCGCCCAACAGAAGCGGCCGCGCCCCTCGGGGATGGCGAGCTCACCGAACACGAAGTCGATGCAGCGTCGCACGACCTGGGGAGCTATCGGGGTCGGCTTGTTCCGACGGGCAGCTCCGCGCTCCACCAGCAGCCGCATGTCCCGGAGCCATGTGCTGCTGATGGCCGGGCGAGCATCAGGGTCCTCCCGATAGTGAGCGATGTGGTCCGCGAGGTAGTTACAAAGTTCGGCAATCGGATCGGGGAGCGCGAGGTCGCGCGTTGTACGTAGACCGTTGTCCGTCTCTAGTAAGAAGGTGGGGCTGTCCGAACGGCGCGCGTCTGGATGCGCGGCGTTTGCGCGGCGTTTGCGCGGCGTTTGCGCGGCGTTGGTATCCGAACGGCGCGCACTATGCGCGGCGTTGTCGGCAGTCACGCCCGGCAGCCGAAACTCGGCGACCTTGCCCGGGCCCGGTCGCTCGGTCTCTTCGAGCCATCCTTCGGTTTCGAGTTTGGCGATAGCCCGTCGGCAGTGCCCCTCGGAGTAGAGGGCGCCCTCGATGATGGCGCCCATGCCAGGGCGAGCGCACTCGCCGTCCCGGTTGGCGGCGTCGGCGATGGTGAGCAGGACGAGCCGGAGCGCCCGGTCGCGTGGTCCGTGGCGGAGGACCCAGCCCGTCGCCTGGCCGCTCATCAGAGTTGCACCGATGTCGTTTGGCCGGCGAACCTGCCTGCTAGGGTGGTTCTTGACACGGGAGTCGTACCTCCTGCGGTCGAGAGGCGCCCCTGGAGAGCACGCCGGGGGCGTCTCGTTTTCGT
>PLPK01000009.1 GCA_003159795.1 Acidimicrobiaceae bacterium
GACACCTACGCCACCGGCGTCTATATGACGCAGTGGTACAACGGGGCGACAGGTGGGGCGGCGACGCAGTCCGGGGCCACGGCGGTCACCGTCCCCGCCGGGGGCGGGAGCGTCTTCAACATCGACGCGGCCATGGTGCTCTCATCATGAGCAAGCTGATGCAGGGCTAGTCCCGAAAGGGAACAGCAAGAAACACCAAGAAGGCGGTGTTGTGGACCGAATGGCCACGGCACTGCTTTTTTGGTGTCTGTCAGGTGGAGGCAGCTGGCCATCGTCAGTCGAGCCGTTTGACGGTGGGGTTGAAAGAGGTCAAGTGCGGTGGTTGCGTCTTTAGTCTTGATCTAGCTATCGACCGGGGCTGACCGCCGCCTTGACCTACCTCCCGCCCGCTGCGCCGCCCCCCTCTTCTGTCCGCTATTCCGGCACGAGCTAGGGTTTCTCTCCGGCGCTGACCAGGAGATCGCGCACCGAGCACGCAGTGCGCGGTCATACGAAGTGTCTGGAGCTCGCGAAAGTGTCCTCACAGGGCTGCTGCCCGTGGCGACGAGGCCTCCTGTCCCCTTCGCCCGGAGACGACTAGCCTTTCGCTGCCCTGGTGCGTCCATGTGGGGAAATCTCATACGAGGATGCAATACCGGGCAAAGGGAGAGGTGCGAGAGCGGCCGAATCGGACTCACTGCTAATGAGTTGACCTGGGAAACTGGGTCCGAGGGTTCAAATCCCTCCCTCTCCGCCAGTTTGAGAATCGGGGAATGGCGTGCGCTGTGCGCCGCCACGGCCTCAGCCCTGCTTCGTGCCCGCCACCCACCGCTGTGTCGGGTTCCAACGGGCGTGGAATGGCCAGGGACGCACCGTTGCCGTGACACCGCGTGCGCGCAGGTACTCCGCGACGGCGGAAGGCCTGATCCTCGAACCCCGCCAGGCGCGGTTCATCGTCCGGCGACCCTGGAGGATGTGCACGAGGTGGCCCGCCCAGCTGAGGGCAACGGCGGTCGCGGCCGTGGAGCGAATCTGCACGGCGAGCTTCCCGCCTACTCGCAGAACGCGCGCACACTCCTCGAAATAGCGCAGCTGTGCGGCCCGAGTCGGAACGTGCTGGAAGGTGATGTAGGAGAACACGACGTCGACCTCATCGTCCCCGATTCCCTTCAGCGTGCCGTCTCCGTCCACCAACTGATAGACGACGTTGGAATGCGCGGAGAGGTTGTTCCGGCACCGGCAGAGCATCTCCTCACTCACGTCGACGGCGACAACGCTCCCGAAGAGTTCGGACAACCGACGCGTCATCCGGCCGACTCCACATCCGATCTCCAGAACGGTCCCGTCGGACCCGGGGTCGATTCCGCAGAATCTAAGGAACGCGTCGGTCTCGGAGACACCCTGGGCGAAGAATTCCTCCGTCTCCTGGACGTGGCCAGTGGCCACGTACCAGGCAGCATCGTGCCTGGCCGCGTCGTCCCAATACGCGCGGGATCCGCTCGCGCGTGTCGACCTGGTCACCGCCGGCTGGCCCCATAGCGCTGGCGACGCGGCTGAAACATCACGGCGATCCCTCATTGGCCCAACCGAAGTTGGCTGGGGGATCCTCGTGGCCCTCGAGAGTCGCGGCGCCGCCGGAGACGACGGTCAGGACAGGGCCGAGGGCGACATCGATTGCACTGACGATGAGGCGGCAGATCGCGGTGACGAGACCGATCGCGCTTCGCACGAGCTCCGGCCCAGTTTTCGACCGCGTATCTCGCTCGATGATGCCGGAACCAGCCACGAATTCGGACCGTACCAGGTCCGGCTCACGGAGCCTCTCTGCGGGCGCCATCGTGCGGGTAACATCCAGGTCTCACGAAGTACTGGGGCCGCGCGGCACGTGAAGCGGCCGCAAGTGATCTGCGCTCGTAGCTCAATTGGATAGAGCATCTGACTACGGATCAGAAGGTTGGGGGTTCGAGTCCCTCCGAGCGCGCTACCAGGGGGAGACTAGATAAGCGAGGGGTTCGGATGCTTGCACAGTGCAGGGAGACCGTATAATATGAGCCTCCGGGGAGGTGCTTAGAACGCCTCCGGGGGAGGCAGACATCATGCCAGCGAAGCTCAGAGAGGCCACCGAGGTCGGCACGCTAGAGGTGCTAATCCCGTCCTGGGAGCGCTCCCTGCGCTCCGGCAACAAGGCCCCGAAAACGATCAGGTCCTACGGAGACAGCGCCCGAATGCTTGCGGCGTTCGCCCGGGACAAGTTCGGGATCACCGCGGTCGGCCGCGTGAACCGGGACACCGTCGAGTCGTTCATCGAGGACCAGCTCGCCCGCTGGAAGCCAGCGACCGCGGCTGTCAGATACCGCAGCTTGCAGCAGTTTTTCAAGTGGGCCGCCGAAGAGGGGGAGATCACCGCGAACCCGATGGCCCGGATGGTCGCGCCGATCGTACCGGAGGTCCCGGTCCCGGTCATCCCCGACGACGATCTCCGCAAGCTGCTAAAGGCGTGCAGCGGGTCGACGTTCGAGGACCGCCGCGACGGTGCGATCCTGCGGCTGTTCATCGACACCGGGATGAGGTTGGCCGAGTGCGCCGGTGTCGGGACCGCCGATGTCGACTTTGACGAGGACACCGTGACGGTTACGGGCAAGGGTCGGCGGGAGCGACGGTGCCCGTTCGGCGCCAAGTCCGCGCTCGCCCTCGATCGCTACCTCCGCCTACGGGCTCGCCACGCGCAGGCGTCGAGTCCCGCGCTATGGCTCGGCCCCAAGGGCGCGCTCACCGACTCCGGCATCGCGCAACTGCTCGAGCGCCGCTGTGGCCAGGCGGGCATCGGCAAGGTCCACCCCCACCAGCTCCGGCACACGGCCGCGCACGTCTGGATGGCGCAGGGCGGGAGCGAAGGCGACGCGATGCGGCTGTTCGGCTGGAGGTCGAGGTCGATGCTGAACCGCTACGGCGCG
>PLPK01000013.1 GCA_003159795.1 Acidimicrobiaceae bacterium
TTCGATTCCAGCTAGCCCCACTGTCCCCCTCGCCGGCCCGGCCGACGCCCGCCGGGTGATCACGGAATCAGTGCCGTCCAACGCCGGAGGGCTTGGCCGCGCGATCACGGTCGCGGGGCCCCGGGGGAACGGCAGTCCAGCTGGTCCGACGGCGAGTCCGGACGAGAACTCCCGCTAGGCCGTCTTGAGGCCCTCGTGTACACCGGTGCCGAGATCGGGGTCGACGTGGCTCCAGTAGTCGATGACGCGCGCGAGCATCGGCGCGGTCACACCGTTGCTCGCGTGGCCGACGATGTTGGCGACGAGGTGCTCGCGGTCGGTCTCCGACAGAACCTTCCGGTAAAGGGATCCCGCCTGCCCGAAGTCGTCGTCCTCCTTGTGGAGGTCATAGGCGGCGCGCACGATCTCGCCGGCCACCGTCCAGCCCGCGGGGTCGCCGTAGCGGGCGGGGTCGGCTGCCGGCCCCCCGACGGAGTTCGGCGCGTAGACGGGGTCGCCCGGGTTCTCGTACCGCATCGCTCCGTCCTTGTTGTACGAGTTGACAGGCGACTTGGGCCGGTTCACCGGAAGCTGGAGGTAGTTTGTCCCGATCCGGTGACGGTGGGTGTCGGGGTAGCTGAACATCCTCCCGAGCAGCATTTTGTCCGGGCTCGGCCCGATGCCGGGGACCATGCTCGACGGCTCGAAGGCCGCCTGCTCGATCTGGGAGAAGTAGTCCTCGGGGTTGCGGTTGAGCGTCAGCCGGCCAATCTTCACGGCCGGGTAGTCCGAGTGTGGCCACACCTTGGTGAGGTCGAACGGGTTGAACCGGTAGTCGGCGGCGTCCTCGAAGCCCATGACCTGCATCTCGAGCGTCCAGCTCGGCATCTCGCCGCGCTCGATCGCCGCGTAGAGGTCGCGCAGGTGGTAGTCGGGGTCCTCGGCCGCCAGCACCTTCGCCTCGGCGTCGGTGAGGTTCTCGATCCCCTGGTCCGTCTTGAAGTGGTACTTGACCCAGAACTTGTCACCGGCGGCGTTGACCCACAGGAACGTGTGGCTCCCGAAGCCGTTCATGTGCCGCCAGGTCCGGGGCGTGCCCCGGTCAGTCATGAGGAACGTCACCTGGTGGGCGGATTCCGGTGAGAGCGTCCAGAAATCCCACTGCATATTGTTGTCGCGCAGGTGGGTGTCCGCCCGGCGCTTCTGGGAGTGGATGAAATCCGAGAACTTCGATGGGTCGCGGATGAAAAAGATCGGCGTGTTGTTGCCGACGAGGTCGTAGTTGCCCTCGTCCGTGTAGAACTTGATCGCGAAGCCGCGAGGGTCGCGCACGGTGTCAGCCGAGCCCAGCTCGCCGGCGACGGTCGAGAAGCGGATGAGGACGTCGGTCGTCACCCCCTTCTGGAAGACGGCCGCCCGGGTGTACTGGCTCACGTCTTCGAAGCATTCGAAGACGCCGAAGGCGCCGCCGCCCTTGGCGTGGACGACGCGCTCGGGCACGCGTTCCCGGTTGAACTGGGCCATCTTCTGGAGGAGGTAGTGGTCCTGCAGCAGGATCGGCCCGTTCGGGCCGACCGTGAGCGAGTGCTCGTCACTCGGCGCGGGGATCCCGGCGTCGGTTGTCGTCGGACGCCGGGTGCTACCCGACTCGTCCTTTGTTCCTGGCATCGCGGTCACCTTTCTCGGTTACGTGGCGGGGGACTTGGCTGTTGTCCTTTCGGAGTCGTCACCGCGTCGGCGGCGGCCGAGGTCTGGCAGTCCGGGCACAGTCCCCAGAAGGTCACCTCAGCCTCGTCGAGGACGAAGCCGTGCAGTTCGGACGGCTCGAGGCACGGGGCCGAGCCGACCGCGCAGTCGACGTCGGCGGTCGCGCCGCAGACCCGGCAGACGATGTGATGGTGGTTGTCACCGACGCGCGTCTCGTAGCGGACGGGGCTCCCGGCGGGCTCGACGCGGCGGACGAGCTTCGCCTCGGCGAGCGAGCGCAACGTGTCGTACACGGCCTGCCGGGAGACGCCGCCCAGCTGGTCGTCGACAGCACGGAAGATGGTCTCGACGTCGGCGTGGGGCCGCGCGCCGACCTGGCCGAGGACGGCGAGGCGCACGGCGGTGACGCGCCGACCTGCGGAGCGGAGGAGCCGGACGTCATCCTGCGTCGTCGCCACGGTCTGCAACCTAGGAGACAATCTGGAATAAGTCAAGAATATGGAATGATTCCAGTCCCGCGATGCGGGGCCGGCGGATCCGCCATGATCGCGGCATGGCGAAACGAAGGCCGCGCGTCGTGGCTCTGGCGCTGCTCCGGCGCCCGGGGACGGACGAGATCCTTGTCTCAAACAGCCGGGACGAGGTCGCCGGCGTTGACTTCCAGCGGCCCTTCGGGGGCGGCGTGGACTTCGGCGAGCGCGGCGAGGACGCCGCGCGCCGCGAGCTCGTCGAGGAGCTCGGCGTGGAACTCGGGCGCGTGCGGTTCGCCGGGGTCGTCGAGAACATCTACACGTTCGAGGGCGAGTCGGGCCACGAGATCCTGCTCCTATACGAGGCGGAGTTCGCCGACCCGGCGCTCTACGCGCGGGAGGTCTTTGCCGGGGTCGAGGCCGAGCCGAAAACCGGAGTGTGGCGGGATCTGTCCGGACCGGACGGAGGACTTCCCCTCCACCCGCCGGGGCTCGCCGAAATCGTCGCCAAGTTCGGGTGAGTTCCCGGTCAGCCCCTAGCCCTCGGGCGGGTGCCGTCCACAGTCGCGGCAGCGCCCCCGCGTCGCGAAGTGGTGGGGGTCGATCGTGAACCCATACTCCCTGAGGGTCATCGCGGCGAGCGACGCGAAGAGCCCATCGCCCACCTCGATGACCGCGCCGCACTCCTCGCAGACGAGGTGAGAATGCGTCGTCTGGGCGAGGTGGTAGGTCGCGGGGCCATGCCCGAGGTGGACGTGGGTGACGACGGCGAGCCGTTCGAGTTCTTCGAGGTTGCGGTAGACGGTGGAGGTGTGGCCGTCGGGGCTTCCGCCTGCACTTCGGCGGCGAGGTCTCAACGGGGCGGCGCGGGGTGAGGCGAAAAGCGACCGCAAAAGCAACCTCCGGGCCGTCGTCGCCCGCCGGCTGGTGGCCGCAGGCGCTCGATCACCCCGGCGACGGACTCGTCGACGATCCCATCCCCGAGCCCGTCGCGCTGATCGGGTGGCGGGACCGCCGGGCCGTCCGGTTCAGTTCCTGCGGGTGGGCGAGGAGACGACGCCGCGGGTGCGGGAGGTCGACCCGGCGACCCGCACCGCCTGGGGTCCCG
>PLPK01000084.1 GCA_003159795.1 Acidimicrobiaceae bacterium
GTTATTCTGTGGTGGACCCTAAGTGTCTGGTGTGTCACACCCCGCCGCCAAATTCTGCGGAATGGCGACGCTGGAGCTGCCAAGCCCAGAAGACTGGGGACTATTGGGGATCGACCCCACAGAGTCCCTTTTCGAGGCGAAACGCAAGTACCGCTTGGCCGCACGCGTGAGCCATCCCGATGTTGCTGCAGGCGGCGCCGAGCGTTTCCGCCAGGCCACGGAATCTTGGAGGCGCGTCGAGGCCGCGCTGCGATGGAGGGATGCTCACGGTCTCGCGAGCGCTGTGTCGGTCGAGGAAGAAGGAGAAGAAGAGGGGTTCGGGGAGACGTTCGACCCGGACGCTGACGACTGGGATGCCCAGGGTGGAACCGATGTCTACGCGACAGCTCCATTGTTCGAGCGGTGTGTTCGGAGATTTGGGCGAGCAGTCTTCCTCAGTGGGCGATTTCCGGAGCGCGAGTGGTCAACGGTCGCTACGTTGGCCGCCAGCACGTGCCTTGCTCTCGTCGTTCACGCCGACGTCCACCCCGCATGGTTGGCGTATTCGTTGGCCTCTCTGATTCTCGCCCTCGTCGTCGGTCGCACCGTGGCCACGCCGAGGAGGTTCGGCCTCTAGCCCGAGGTGGGAGGGGACCGGGTGGTTCAGTCAGGTTGGAAGTGGCCGGCCGCGCTGGTATGGCAAGGCATCTCCTGCGAGAGCGGCGCGAAAGGAACTTACGAGCGCCGTCCGCGGGGTTCTCAAGACAACACCGACCCAGCCATAAACGTAAGCTGGGCAAGCATGGCCGTTGGGGTTGAGAAATACTCTTCGTGAGATCGGCGCGTTCCTCCGTCGTCTTCCTGTCCGCATCTCTGTTGTGAGTTGAGAAGATGATCCGCGTTCTGTTTGGGCGTTGTCGCCACGGGATCATTGGGTCGAGCATCGTCGTATTCGTCGCGGGACCCGTGTTGTTCACCAACCGGGGACTCAACTTCGACTTCACCAATGGCCTCTGGCTCGGCCACGTCCAGGCCAGCACGATCGGGTCCGGGGTCTTCCCTTCGTATTTCCTGAACACGTTTGGAACGGTCGCGTCCGAGGTATTCGACCCTCGCTTTGCCTTCTATGGGGGGCCCCTTTACGCACTGCTCGGAGAGCTCGCGCGCGTGCTTGGTGGCGACGTCGTCGTAGCTTTCGACGTACTGGCGGTCGGATTCATCGCCTTTGCGTACTTCGGGCTCTACTGGATCTGTCGACAGCTCAGCATCTCTCCTGGCTACTCGCACGTTGTCCCGATCGCGTATGTAACTAGCGCCTACTACATCACCATCCTTTACGGCCGGGGCGATGTGGCGGAGTTCGCGGCCGTCTCAGTTCTTCCCATGGTTCTCGCTGCTGGTCTGGCACTTCTGCGGGAGCCGAACTGGTCGCCGAAGACGACCGTGCTGTTCGCCACGGCACTCGTGATCTTCACGGGGAGCCACAACATCTCACTCGTCTGGGGAACCTCGCTCGTCGCAGTTCTCCTCGTGGTCCTATTCGTTGTCGTCCGCCCGTCGGTCGCCTGGAGACGCGTCATCCGCGTCGCCGTGGTCGCGGTTCCGACCGTCATGCTCAATGGTTGGTTCCTTGTTCCCGATCTCCTCTACGGCCACGACACGGTGATCGCCGCAACGTCGAAGCGCGTGACCGCACTGTTCTTCGACTCGTTCCCGCTGCTACTCAATCCCTTGCGCGCTGTGCCGGCTGCATCCACGACACCAGCGTTGTTCGTCCAGATACCGGTTTGGATGCTTCTCTGGGCGCTCGTTGTCGGCGGCGCGGCGGTCACATCGTCGCGATTTCGCTCCCTGCGACGACCGTTTCTCGTACTGATCGTCATGTTCGGCTTCGTCCTCGGGCTCATCACCATCCCAGGAGTGTGGCGCTCAATACCGGGACCGTGGTTGTACGTTCAGTTTCCCTACCGGCTCAACAGCTACCTGGCCCTTATCGTCTCGGCGCTTGTCGGCGTTGCGGTCCTTGTCGCTCAGCGAATGCCAACGGCTGCCCCGGATACCGGTCGGTTGCTGCGGCTCGTCGTGAGAGCGTCGCTCGGGGCCGTATGTGCGATGAGCCTTGCCCTTTGCGCATGGCAGCTGTGGATTCCCCGAACGCTCGCGTACCCCACCATCTCTGGCAGCCTTCATGTCACGGGCTACGCCAACCGCTATGACGCGATGGCGTCCATCTACACGGTGCCGACGTCCTGGTACGCGGCAATTGACTATGCAAACACCTCTGGACCGATCATTGCCGTCAGCCCAGGGCGCGAACTCACCATCGACCCCGAGACGATCGACAACCACGGTGACTCCGTGACCACGGTCGTTCAGGCTCCACCGGGAAGCGGACCAATCGGGACGAACATCGCGGCCGGCCCGTATCTCGTGACCATCGGGGGCGACGTCGTGCGAGTCGGCACGAGCCCGGACGGTTTTGCTGTTGTCCAGCGACGCGAGCCTGGAACGGGGCCTGTCTTGATCACGGTCAACACGGCCGAGAGTCTTGGGGTCGTGGCCGGACGGGTGTCGAGCACTGTCGGCGCGCTCTTGATCGTCGGCTTGGCCCTCTACCACGCCTCAGCAGCCAGAAACACACGAACGCTACGTCGCGCGGATCGCCTTCGCCCGTAGGGGCGCTGGAGCACGAGCGTTCGCAGTAAACGGCGGGCAACCGTTGTCGGCGCGCATCCCCTTCCAGACGTTCCCTCGCCGCACCCAACCCCTGAGTTTCTCGCCGCGTTCGACCAGCGGCAGCCAGCCGACGGGGTCACAGGTCGGGCATTGGCAGGCGACTTGGTCTGTGTCACCTTCCTCTGTTGCTTCGACACCGTCCGGTACATGTCGCGGTGTCGCCCGAATCGCGGGCACCGCTAGTCCGTCCCGGTCCGGGGCCGGCGTCGCCGGTCCGGGTCCGCCCGCTCGATGACGCGCTTGCGGACCTTCGGGTCCTCGACGAACAACCCGACGAGGGAGCGGAGGACGGCCGATATCGTCACGTCCGATTCTGCCGCTGCGATCTTGACCCGGCGGAAAACGTCGTCCTCGACCGAGGCGTGAATCTCTCTGGGCATGTCCCTAGCCTACCACGCCAAGACGCCAGTAAGTAAAGGCCGCCCATTATGGCGTCTTGTCGGTATAATGTAGGGAGGCACAGGGCCGAACGAACGGAAGGGCAGGCAAGCACGTGCGGTGCAGGTCGGAGTCGAGCAACTTTGGACGAGCCCGTTTGAGCCTCGACCGCTACGCGCACCTCCAGTTGGGCCGCCGGCACGGTTAAGGAGCACCGAGCGGTATGTGCTGCTGTCGTTGCTGTCGCTCGCTGACTACCGGAGCGCCGAGTGGCGTGGCACGAAGAACGAGCTCGCACAGGAGATCGGCGAGAGCCGGGGGAGGACCTCCTCGGCCCTCGAACGGCTTGAGAAGTGCCGTCTCGTGGAGGTTCTCGACGAGTTCGGTCCGAACAGCCCTGGGCGACTTCTCGTTCTCGTCTACGACCTTCTCGTGACGGACCCGGTGGCCGAAGTCAGGAAACGGCTCGAAGATCGTCGTTCTGATTTCACTTGTATAACTCATACCTCCCATTTGTCCCTTACTGCCTCTCTCCCGCGCCACGACGCGTTTACCCAGGTCACAGGCTCAGACTCGCATGCTGCGACGCGAGTCCAGCGCGAGTCCAGCGCGAGTCCAGCGCGAGTCGGGCGCGAGTCCGGCGCGAGTCGAAAAGGGTTGAACCCTCGGAGGGGTTGCCCGAGGAGCTCCGCTGCCCGTTCCCCGGCTGCGGCGACCTCGTCCTGGACAACGAGTGCTTCTCCATGCACGAGTCCGTCCTGACAACTGGCACTGACGGACGACTGACGCGAGTCCCGCGCGAGTGGCAAACGGCTGAACCCTCCAAGTATCCAGCCGCGGAGTTGCCCGAGGAGTTCCGCTGCCCGTTCCCCGGCTGCCCCGGGCTCGTTATGAGAGGCCGGTGCTCTTTCGGGCACCAGTGCGTCATGACAACTGGCGGCGAAGACCAACCCACACGAGACGTACTCGCTGACCGCAGGGAAGACGACAGCGAGCCGTCGCCCGCGGAAAGGCAGGCGATGTACGACTGGTACGTGGACTTTGAGGACGAGGAGGGAGAGGAAACTTTCGGGATGTCATCGCCCAAGTCGGTCCCCTCCGAGGCGGCGTAGTCGCATGAAGCAACCCAGAGTTCGACCGCCGAGTGCACGGGTGTCCAACATGGCATCACACGAGCGTGATCCGGAGCCGAGCTTCGGGTCTCTCACCACCGACGAACTCGCACCGCCTCCGGCGGACATCGGCGACGCTCCGACGACACGCAACGAAAACGGGACGGGAGCGGAATCGTTGGACATGATGTCGTTCAGGACCCCGCGCGAAATCAAGTACCGCATGAAGGTCTTGGCCGTGACGCTCGAAGTTCCGGTCCAGGTTCTCTGCACGCGCGCCTTCGTCAAGTTCCTCGCTGACGCAAAGTCCGGGTCGGACCGTCCGCTACTGAACTGACAGGGGAGGAGAACTCTCCAGGGCGCTCGTCATGCCGACCTCCTTATCGCTCTGGCCCTCTTCCAATCCTCAAGTCCGTCGAGCACGGCGCTCGCCTCGCGCGCCGTTAGCTCTTTCCGCGATTCCACGCCACGCTGGACGATGAACCAAATGCAGGCGACGATTGCCTCGCGTTCGTCGAGCCCGAGTCGTCGGAACGCCATACCCATGTCTCG
Organism: Acidimicrobiaceae bacterium; assembly: GCA_003159795.1. Classification (GTDB taxonomy): domain Bacteria; phylum Actinomycetota; class Acidimicrobiia; order Acidimicrobiales; family Bog-793; genus Bog-793. The sequence goes on from PLPK01000084.1 coordinate 4,758, forward strand.
GAGCTGGCCTCGGGTGGCCATGAGTGCGGACATCACGGAACCCGGACGAAGACGTCGCCGAGGCAGCCCGGTCCCCGCCCGAAGACGTCGGTGAAGCGTCCGGGGTTGGGGCCGAGGTAGAAGAGGGCGGAACCGAACGTCGCGCCGTTCCTCCTCTTCTCCTCGGGCACGTCCTCACCCGGCACGAATTTCAACCGGCCCGTCACATAGCAGCGGGGCACATCCCTGAGCAGGGAGGCCCATTTCGTATCCGTCCTCGACGGGACGAGTAGCAGCGCCTCGGTGACGCGGCCCGAGGCGTACTCCTCAAGGACTTTGGCGACCCACTTTTCGACATTGCAATAAGGGGGATTAACGAAGACCTTGCCGGACCATCTGTGCGCAAGCCCGTCATTCTGAGCGGTCAGGTGACAGCGCGCCACCACCGACGGACGCTCGTGGGAGTTTGAACAAGGGTCAAGGTCTATCTCGCCAAAGAGTTCAATGACGCGGTCAAGGACGCACGCCGGCGTGTACCACTCCTGACTAGTGCTCGTGTAGAGCGGCGCGAGGTTGCGCTTCTTTGCGGGCCGCACACCGGCGCGGGGAGGGCGCCGTCGAGGGGCTGCGGAGCGGGCGGGCACGCGTGAAGCAGGGACGCCTGCAGCGTCAACCTTCCCCTCGCCACTCCTCTGAGCTTCCATCGTAAGAGAACATACCGACTTTGCCCGGAAAACAAAGGTTCCCTCCCAAACTTCTCTCGGGCCAGCGGGAACGCGAGAGTCGGGAGCGCGCATTTGGCTCTCAGAGGCGCACAGGCAGCAGTTCGGCTCCCCTTCGCCGGGCAGGCGGATCTCGACAACCCCCCGGGCGCTTCGCGGTTAGCGCATATCGGCACTGATACGGGTAATCGACCTATACGACGACGCCGACTGCGCTGTTAGCGTGAGGGTCATGGCACGAAGTTGGTCTCTAACTCAGGCTTCATGGGGGCGACGAGTCAGCGAACCGGGCCTAGGGCCTGCCATTGAGAGTTCTTTCGCCGGTGGTATGCGGGTAGGTCCTTTCTTCTGCAGTCTCAGTGCGACATGGCCGCTGGTGAGGCTGAGCCTCCTTGCGGAAGGCATTCGTCTAGAGTCCAGCGTTCGGTTTCTCCGATTCGTCGTGCCGATCTGGGAAGCTCGGTACGACGAACTTGCTGAGGTGCAGGCCGTGGGTCGGATACCCTTGTTCACGACGGGAATCCGTTTCCGAACGGAGACGGCTGATGAGTGGATCGTCTATTGGACGCCAGAGCGATCCACTGTCATGCGAGCGCTCGCCGCCCACGGCGTGAAGATCAACACCGACCCAGTTCGCTTGCACTTCCTGAACCCTGGCAAGTAGCGCATATCGCTGAATATCGCCCGTCCCGCCTGGATGGGTGGTCTGTGGAAAGGTGCGCCCGTCGGCCCGTCGGCCCGTCGGCCCGTCGGCCCGTCGGCCCGTCGGCCCGCCGGCCCGAGCACGAACCCTGGCGTTTACGTTCGGTTCGTCGAGCCGAGCAAGAACGGAATGGACAGCTCGACGAAGCAGTCGGGGTCGGGCGCGGCCATGGGCCGTCGCTAGCCCGGAAAGGCCCCTCTGATAAGCGATACACCCAGCCGCCAAGATCAAACCCAATGAGGCCGGAGGACATCGACGACGAGGCGGAGCGACGTATCGACGAGGCCGCGGCCCGGTTTCTAGTCGAGCATCGGGAACGGTCAGAACGCGAACGCAAGGAGCGGCTGACCCGGTATTTCCGGACGGCTTATGAGACCGCGACGACGGACGGCAGCAGGAACGGCATCCGTCGAGCGGCGAAGGATTTCGGGATTGTCCTTAAACCCGATTAAGACCGTATAGGGCGGACGTGGAGACGGGGCGCGAAGCGGGAGAGGGACACCTAGCGGTCCTCTTCGGCGAGATCCCTGCGCCCGCGAGAGCGATGGGGTTCTTTACAACCGATCCCCCGGCAGCAAGCGCCGATATGCCTCTCTGGCGCGCTCGTCGGCATTTGACACTCCGGCAATCACCAGCGATGGCGACAGACACGGCCCCGTGTACGCCCCGACGGCATGGCTAGGGTTGCGTCCCACGCGCGGTGTAAATGGCTCGCGGCGCAGGCTCCGGTAGGAACCTATGCGGCGGCTGAGATGATGTCGTCGGCCTCGGCCTCGGGCTGATCACCGAGGAGCTCGCGCCGGTGTGAATGCCCGAGTCGAGGACCGGCACCGGGAGTTCAGCCCGGTGTCGCGATCTGCGGAAGGAAACCACATCTCGCGCAATCAGTTTTGCGCGGATCCGGTTGTCCGAGTGTCATCAAAGCCGCCCGTGCCGCCTCTCCCAAGGGAGGCCGTTCCCGATCCCGCGTGTGGTCACGACGCTGGGAACTCAGTGACCGAGGCGCCATCGAAGTTCGCCACCCAGACGTGGCTGCCGTCCGAGGTTATGCCTTCGGGGCCGTCGAACCCGTAGCTTGGGCAGCGGATCACCCTGACGAGGGCGCCGGTCGAGGCCGAGAGCTC
>PLPK01000046.1 GCA_003159795.1 Acidimicrobiaceae bacterium
GAGAGCCAGGAAACTCCCGCTAGCGCAGTGAAGGTCTGTCGGGGGGCGGTCCATCCCTCGGGCTTCGGGGCACAAGGCTGGAGCCGCGGCACTTGGACTGCGCCAGAATTGAAAATATCGCTCGGTCAACCGCCAACTCGACCTGGTACAGGCACAGTTAAATAATCGGCGAACGGGCTCTCCATTTAACCAACGGGCTCTCCATTTAACCGGAGTAGTGCAGATCGTGGTCCCGCCAGAGGCGGTCCGATGGGGGACGGTCCAGGTTCGGCGGGTGCTCCCTCGCCCCTGGAGGCGTGGGTGGGATGTCACAGTATCGACGTGGGAAGCAACCATGGGCCCGAGCGACTCACGCTTACCGTCGAGGAGGCGGCGCGATCACTCGGAGTGTCGCGTGCACATGCTTACGAGCTCGCAGCTCGGGGGGAGATCCCAACGCTCCGCCTCGGAAGAAGGATCCTCGTGCCGCGAGAGGCGCTCGTCCGCATGATGTGTCGCTGACTCACCCGGATCGTTCAGTCTGGACGATTGGCCAGTTCAGAGGCCTTTGCTGAGGACCCCTGCGTGATGCCAGGTCGCCTTCTTCGCCAGCCCTTCTAGTGACTGAACTAGCGCTGTCCTGGCCGAATGTCACTCCGGTATGCTGTAATCGTACAAAACGAACAGCTTTATGATTTGTGCGATTGCGAGGTGCAACCGAGATGCCAGCCTCAGAACTGCAACAGCAAACCTATTTGCCCGACGGTGATTCGCTCGACGAGCTCATCCGTTTTGTCGAGTCAGGCGGGCGTCTGGCGGGTCAACCTCCGAGGTACTTCTTGGTGGAAGAGGGCGGTGAGCGCGTCGAGTTACCCGCCGAGCTCTACCGCGTTGTACGCCAGACGGCAGAGGCACTCAGTCGCGGTCTTGCCGTGACGGTGGCACCGCTCGCGATGACGCTCACGACCCAACAGGCCGCAGATGTTCTCGGGATCAGTCGACCAACGCTCATCCGGATCGTCGAGAAGGGCGAACTGCCCTTCGAACGCGTTGGGACGCACCGCAAGGTGATGCTGCGTGACGTGTTGCGGCTTCGAGAATCACGTCGAGAGGAGCAGTACCGGGCGCTCGAAGAGACGGCGCTACCGCTCGACGACGAAGAGGACGTCGCCGCCATGCTCGAAGTGACAAGAACCGCACGGAGGCGCATCGCTGAGACACGCCAGGCTCGGCGTGTCTAGCCGTGTTCGCCGCGTTGCTCGACACCTGCACGCTTTGGCCGAGCCTGAGGCGCGATGTGTTGCTCTCCTTCGCGGCCGAGGGTCTCTACCGACCGCTGTGGTCGACGACGGTGCTCGAGGAGCTGCAAGACGCTGAGACGCAGAAGCTGATCCGCAGGGGAATTTCGCCGGACACTGCCGAACTTCGTGCTGTGAAACTGATCGCGAACATGCGTCACGCCTTTGACGACAGCGAAGTGCCAGAAGTGTCCACCAACAGTCCCTAGTCAGGGCCTCGCGCCATCGGGAAAGAGGCTGACCGGACCTTTGTGTGGCGCCGTCTCGGCGAGCGAGTCGATCGATCCCATCGCCGTCTTCGCACTTGCTTGCGTGATGCGCTAGCTCGCTACTGAACGCTGACGGCGCTCCGCGGAATCTGCTATCTGTCGATCTACTCGGTCAGTCCCGCTCCCGGATCCCTTCTATCGCTTCGTCGAGGTTGCGATAGCCGCCCCGCTCGAGACCCTCGTAAAGGAGGTCTGCGACGAAGTCCCACGACGTCGGCCAGATGCCGCCGATTCGGTACGGCTCCATCAGGATGCCCGCGATCATCTGGCTGATCCCGGAACTACGCGCCAGGAGGTGGAAACGTCGCAGGTCGACGAGTCGGTTCGCCGCGTAGCCGGAGAAGGTCACCCACTCAGCGAGTTTCAGTTTGTTGAGCTGCGGGTCCGAAATGAGCGAACGAGCAGCGGGAACGACGACCTCTGGGAGGTCGAGCAGCCCGTGAAGCATCTCGGCCAGCTCTTCGAGTGAGAGCGCGGCTGGCGCAGGGGGGTCGTCGGTCCGATGGGCGACGTTGTCCTGTCGACGCAACTCGTTCAGTTCGGTGAGATTGATCATGACGTCTAGCGCCGCTTGGATCGTCGCGATTTGCGTGGCATTCCCGCCCTCGACCCATCCAGTCGCAACGCCGCATCGTGCAACGAGTGGCGGTCGCCGCACCTCGATGCCGTAGGGGGCGAACCAGAGCTCGGAGAACTCCGCGGTCCCTGTTCCGGCGGGTTCCCAGTTCGCGCCGGACACCCTTCCCCAGACGCGTTCGAGTCGGTGAAGCTCCTCCGTGATCGGAGAGTGTTCGAGGAGGTCTAGAAGGCATTCCTCGCGCTTTTGGCCCCGGAGCAACGTGGCGTGCTCGGCGGAGTTGCCGCCGAATCCGGGGAGGACGCTCGGGAGCGCGACCGCGACGCGGAGCATCACCTCTGGGGCGTCGGATGGCGGGATTAACCAGGAGCCTGGTCCGAGTCGAAGGAGGACCCCGTCGGTCCAAGGGAGGCGCACGACGGTCTGTTCGCCGCCCGTCGCCGATCGTGCTCTCGGGATCGAGATAGGTGGAGACTCTCTTTCGCCCTCCTCGGGGTACTCGCCCGACTCGAGGCGAGCGAGGAGGTCGAGCAGCCCGGTCGCCTCCCATGCTCGATTGCGCCTGTTCTCCGAGAGGGGCCGCAGAACGCCGGCGGCCACGAGCTGGTTGATCCCACCGTTGACCGCTGGCTTGGTGCGGTTCACTTTGGCGACACCGACCGGAACGGTGATCACCGGATGTCCCGGCAAGATTTCGATGAGCTGCCACGCTGCGGCGTCCTGCCGGACCGGCCCATGTTCGGATAGCTGACCGCGCCACACGTCTTGGAGATCGCGGACTTGGGCGAGGTATCGGCTCGCGAGATGGGCGGCGCGTGCCGCAGCCGCAGCGAAGACCTCGAGCCATCGCACGAAGTTCCCTTCTCGGTACGCGACGAGTCCTTCGATGTATTCCTCCTTGTTCTGTGCGAGCACCACGCTGATCGGCGGGACGAAATGCGGTGCGATGTTCCGCCGCTTCAAGATGACCTGCACCAGGGCGCGGCCCGTTCTCCCATTGCCGTCTTCGTGGGGGTGGATCGTCTCGAACTGTGCGTGTGCGAGTGCCGCCTGGGCGAGTGGCGGGAGCGTCTCGCCGTTGCAGAAGGCGCAGAGGTCTTTGAGGAGGGAATTCACCTCCTCGGGTGGCGGCGGAACGAATTCCGCGCCGCACGGGTTGTAGTTGTTTCCGCCGATCCAGTTCTGTTGGGCCCGTATCTGGCCAGCGATCTCGGGCCGTTCCGACGCGGCCATGAGGATGCGATGAATCTCGACGATCTGCGGTAGGTCGATCTGCTCCTGCTCGGTTGCGTTCTCGATCGCGGCCTGCATTGCGTCGATGTTGGCGAGGATCCCGAGGGCGGTAGCCGACGCCTTCTGCCCCGTGTCGTTGCGTACTTCGGCTCGCGCGAGGACGCGAGCATCGATCTGCACGCCTTCGACCTTTGACGATGCGATCGACTCGGTGCGGAGCAGTAGGCGCGAGAGGGGAGCGAGCCCTGGGTAGGCATACTGGTTCAGGGCTTGGATTGCAGCCTCGGCGTCGGCGATGACGCCCGCGACCGAACCTGAGAGTGAGAGCTCCAGACTTGTGAGCGGGCCGGGGATGAATGCGTCGTAGGCACAGGCGCGTCGATATTCCGCCGGCGCATAGGCGGTGGGATCATGGAGCCACGTCCGTCGGGTGAACGTTCCGAACACGGGCGATCCTTTACTAGCTGGATTCCTTGGTAAAGGATACTACCTCTTCCTTTACCAATGGCATCTCGAAGGAAAGGATCGTCGACACCGCCGCCCCTCCTTGCCACGGATGCCTCGAGGCCCTCTTGCCTGCTCTGAACTGGCAGAGCGCGATGGGGACGTCCCATGAGTTGGTGTAAATCGCGCAGGGGATCCACCGCGTAGTGGACCATGGGAGTGAATCTCGACGTGTCGATAACAACCCACGATCGGGAGGACGAGTCGATGCGCGCGCTGTCTCGGCGTTCCATCCACCGCGGGGATCCTCTTCTTCGCGGGCATCGATGATCGGTCTCGGGTCTGATCCCGAATCGCAAGAGGAGGGCAGTCCCGTTGGACACAAAGTGGACACGAACCGTCTCGTTCCCGACGGACGGAGGGGCACGGATCAGATCGCGTCCACCAACAATCCCTAGTCAGGGCCTCGCGGCAGATCTGGGGGAACTAGGCAGACGCCACCGGTCAACTTGAGGGGCTGGTGCCCGCAAGGGCGTAGGGGTTCAAGTCCCCTCTCCGACACCACCTCTGAACTGCTGAAACGTGCTCGGGCTCCAACTGCAGACGCTCGGCATTGCCATCCTCGTTGAACAAACGTTGAATAGCGACTTTCAGCGACCGTCGAGCGGCAGCACGTTCGATCGTGTTTCCGATTCCAGTTGCATCAGGTCGCCCAGTCGCTCGGCGATCGCTTGATCCCGTTCAAGGGTGGCGTGTTGGTACCGCATCGCCACGGTTGGGGTGCGGTGACCGAGTCGCTGCATCAACTCGGCGACCGTTGCTCCGGTCTGGGCCGCCCAGGTGGCTCCTGAGCCACGTAGGTCGTGGAAATGGATCGGCTCGACGCCAGCCAGCCGACAGGCTCGACGCCACGTGTGCACGAACTGGGTGCGCTGCATCGGGAGACCGTTGGCGGAAGTGAATACAAGTGCGCTCGGTTCGGGACCGACGTATGCCGCAACGTGTGCTTCGAGCGCTGACATCAAAGGCGAAGGGATAGCTACGGTGCGCATGCTCTCTGCTTTGGGCTTTGTGAACGCAATGCGGCCGCCTGCCAGCTCGATGGCTTGCCGTTCAACCCTCACCGTGCGGTGGAGCACATCGATGTCTCGCCGGCGTAGGCCGGCGAGTTCTCCAAATCGGAGCGAGCAATACGCAGCGAGAAGCACCATCGCCCGGTACCGCTGCTCAATGGCGCCGGCGATGTTGGCGACCTGACCGGGTAGGGGACACCCAGTAGGGTCAGTGCTTCTTTGCGGGGGCGGTCTTGGCCGCCAGCAGAAGCCACTCGATCATGAACTCGTCATCGGCGGTGTCTGCCTCCGAGAACGTGATGTAGTTCTTGCTCTCGGGCTCTTCGGGCGAATGGCGCATTCTCGTCGCTCCGGGACGAGCGAGGGCCCGCTCCTGGTCGGTAGGGAGCAGCTTCACGCCGAGTCCACCGGTCGAGATCGAAACGAACGTTCGACCATCGGCGTAGCCGATGAATCCGCCCATCATCGGACGGCTGACCACCTCGAAGGGAAGCTCTTCGGCGAGCTGCTCCAAGCGGCCTTTGAGGACCTTGGGGTCGTGGACGGTCACAATGACTCCCCCCTTCGGTTTAGGTCAGGACGAAAATGTAGCTACCTGGTGCGACAATCGGTGCATGTCGATCTCGCTCGAAGGACTCCGCACCGTCAAGACGCTCGACTGACTCGCGTTGAGCAACCCGCACCGGGACGGGAAGCCGGCAGAGTGCGAGGCAGCAGAGCGAGAGGGCCATGGTCGATAATCTCCCACCGCGTTGAGGAGAACCTGCTCAGCGACCTGATCGAGGTTCTGGCGGCCTCCACCTCTCGGGCCGCGTCGCTGCCGCGATTTAGGCAACACTTCCCGCGGCCGGCGGCATTCAATCACTCTGCGTGGCCACGAAACTCAAATTTGATCACTCTGTGTGGCCACGCAACTCAATTTAGTCATCCGTCCGGTGTGGCTAGGCGACCAAACTGGGATCCGGAAAAGAATGACCGATGTGAAGGT
>PLPK01000034.1 GCA_003159795.1 Acidimicrobiaceae bacterium
GGCGTCGAGCAGCGAACCCGGGAGCCAGCGCGCGCTCCCGTTCACGACCGCCGACAGGATGCCCTCGAAGGGCAGGAGGAACGCGAGCCCGACGACGATCGACGAGACCGGGGAACGCATGATGATCCCGAGCACGAATCCGATCGTGCCGTAACCGAGCATGCTGAGCGCGACGTCGCCGAGACCCTGCCCGAAGTCGTGCAACCCCGTCGAGGAGGTCCACGCCGTCGTCGGGATCCCGCGCACGTGGGCCATCACGAAAGCGGCGACGATGCCGAAGACGCAGGCGACGAGAACCGCGCCGAGAAGGAAGCTCAGGATCCCGAGGTACTTGCCCGCGAGCACGACGGTACGGCGCGGCTGGCGCACGAGGAGGTTCCGCAGCGTCCCGGAGCTGTACTCGTTGGCAAGCTGAGCCGCGGCGACGCAGAGCGCGACCACGCCGAGCAGCCCGGCCGACGCGCCGAAGGCGTAAAGGAGGCCCTCGGGGGAGGCGAGCAGCGCGAGGGTGATGAGGTTGGGACCGCGGCCGAGGTCGTGCCCCGCCTGGGCGAAGATGAGGACCGTGATCAGTGCGGCGATGACGGCGAGCGCACCGTAGGTGCCCCAGAGCAGCGTCGGGCGCCGCAGCTTCGTCCACTCGCTCCGCACCGCGGCGACGATCATCTCGACAGCCGTCACGTTGCCTCCGGCCCCGCAAGCGAGCGCCCACCTCCGGTGCGGGCGAAGAAGGCCTCTTCGAGACTCGCCCGCCGGCTGCTCAGGTGAACGAGGGTGATCCCGATCTCCGCGGCGAGGCGGTTGAGGTCGGCCGCGAAATCCTCGGGAGCGGCGACGTAGAGCCACTCACCGTCGACGCGTGCCGGCCGGTTCATCTCGCCGAGCTTGGCGGCCAACCGCGGCAAGTCCTCGACGCGCTCGGCACGGGCGAGGAGCTCGGGTGACTGCGCGGCCACAAGCGCGTCGATCGATCCCTGGAAGCCGAGGTGACCGGATTCGATGATCACGACGTGGTTGCAGATCTGCTCGACCTCGGCGAGGAGGTGACTCGAGACGAACACCGTCGCCCCGCGTCCCGCGACGGTTCGCAGCACGCTGCGCATGCCCGCGATCCCCGCCGGGTCCAACCCGTTCGTGGGTTCGTCGAGTACAAGGAGCGATGGGTCAGGGAGCAGCGCAGCCGCGATGCCCAGCCGCTGGCGCATCCCGTGTGAGTACTCGCGCACCGGATCGCCCGCCCGGTCGGTGAGGTTCACGACCGAGAGCACCTCGTCCACGCGCCGGCGCGGGATCCGGCCGAGTCGGGCCAGGGTCGTGAGATTCGCCCGGCCGGTCAGCGGCGCGTAGAAGGCGGGCCCTTCGATCATCGCCCCGGTGCGGGGCAAATAGCGCTCCGGGGCACTCAGCGCCTCGCCAAGCACCGTGCCTCCCCCCGCGCTCGGGCGAATGAGGCCGAGGAGCATGCGCATCGTCGTCGTCTTGCCGGCACCATTCGGACCAACGAATCCGGAAACGACACCCGCGGGGATCGCGAGATCGACCCGGTCAACGGCGGCGATCGCGCCGAAGCGCTTGCTCAGCCCCCTGGTCTCGATTACGAACTCGCTCATTAACAGCGCGCCCCCGATCGACGAGCCACGGATCGCGACCCGGCAGCGATGACCGTCAGGCGTGCCACCGTCCCGCCGAGCATAAACGGGACCTTGCCTCCGGGGGGGCATCGCCGCGACGTCGGCCCGACCCGGTCGTTGCAGCCCTTTTCACGGGCCTCCGGCCCGCCCACGAGCAGTCAGTGCACGACCTGGCGTTCCGGGGCGATCTTCAGGATCACGCGCTCGCTCTCGATCTCGTTCGCGTAGGGCTTCCCCGTGTACTTCTCGGCGAGCAGGTCGATGTGGGCGCGGGCCACGGGGCCAAGGACGCGTTCCACGACGCGACCCCGGACCTCCACGTAATGGTACGGATCCGAGGCGTCCATCACCGTCACGGTCGCGACCGGGTTCAACGCCACGTTCTTGAACTTCGTGCGGTGCACCTCGGTGTTGATGAGCACGTGGTCGTCATCGGCGTCGACCCACATCACCTGGGTCATCGGCCGACCACTCGGCAGCATCGTCGTCAACGCGGCGAAGTTCCTCCCCTTGGCGAGCGCCTTCGCTGTGGCATCGAGCATTGCGGCCTCCTCGCAGCCCGGCGACCGCGGGCCCGACCGGGTGGCCGGGCGCCCAGCGATCGGACGGATTCCATGTTGGACGAAGTGCCGGCGACAGTCCAGTAGGGGCGCCAACCCAGGCTGGGATCCGAACGGCGAACGCCTCGTCGCGACCACCCGGCGGTCCCGGTCCATCCCGTAGGATCGGTCAAGGTCCCATCTCGCCAGGTCGTCCGGACGCCGCGCCAGCAGGGACCCGACATGTCGCCACCGGGACCTGCGGGTCGCCCTGGCAGCTCGTGGACGGTGTTCGCATGAGGGTGAAAGTCCAGACGGGTGCGGTTCCACCGGATCTCGGTGCGATCGGCGCGCCACTACCGGAGGCGTGACGTGCGCGCCCCGCGGTCCATCCGGTGGACCTGGCAGGCGCGCGCCCTTCTTCTCAGCGCGATCTGGGGCACGAGCTTCCTACTCATCAAGGTGGGCGACCGCTCGTTCACCCCCTTCGAGGTCACCTCGGCGAGGGTCGCCGTCGGTGCGGCGACCCTCGTCGTCATCCTTGTGGCCTCACGCCAACCGCTGCCGCGCGGCCTGAAGCTCTGGGGTCACCTCGCCGTCACGGGTCTGCTGATGAA
>PLPK01000061.1 GCA_003159795.1 Acidimicrobiaceae bacterium
CTCTTCGGCGAGATCTGTCATCGTGATCGCGACCGAATCGGGCACGATCATCGCGGCGGCTGTCTTTGTCTGGTAGTTCTTCTCCATGGTGGTGGTCCCCTTGCTGTCCGAGTGACTTGGTGGTCGCCCGAACACCTACCAGAAGGCAGGCGTCAGGCGGGGGACCGCCACCTCAAATTCCACGACGAACGGGACAACCTCCGTTGGTCCCGTCAAAGGCGATGCTCTCGGGCTCGGCGAAACCGTAGGAGCCGCCCGAGAGGGTCCGCACCCACGCGCCATTGGAGGCGTTGAGCTCGGTCACCGAGTTGCCTGGAGGGTTCGTTACCCAGATGTGGGTCCCGTCAAAGGCGATGCCCACGGGATAGTTGAAGCCGTAGGAGCCGCCGTAGTAGGCACCGCCCCACCAGTCGAGGATCGCCACCCGGGAGAGATCGGGCTGCGGCGGTTGCCCCGTTCGCCCCTCTTGCTCCCGCAGGCCCCCGAAGCCCAGCCGGCCCCTGGGAGTTGATCAGCACAACTCTCGTACCCGCCGGGCAAGCGCCGTTGGCGTTGGCGCCGTAGACGACGCCGGCTTTGACACACACCTTGTAGGTCGGCGCTCTTCCAGCTGCGATGGCGAGCCCCGCACCCCCGAGCGCCAGCACCCCGACGAGAGCCGGGATGGCAAGGATTCTCTTTTTGAGCATCGTTCTTCCTTTCATCGCAGTCAGTCGTTGTTCAGCCCAGCCCCGCTCCTGTCGCTCGTAGTCGGGCCCTCAAACGGGCGGTCATGACGCCAGCTCGCCAGAGGCCCACAGACAGGCCGGCCGGGCGGGACAAGACCTGTGGGCCGAGGTCGGACCGTCGAGGATGGCCCTGGCGGTAACCGGTGGCCACGATGGTCGCAGGTTCGAATCCTGCCGGGGCGCCTGAGTATTCCCAACCGGATCTGTGTTCCTGGTCCTCGCGTAGGTGTCGCGGTTCGGGGAGGCTCTCTCCCACGCTCGCGAAGTGAGCGGTCGGGTCACGAAACCGGTGTGACCAGGTCCGTCTCGAGCTCCTCGGGCGACGTAACTATCGAGTGGTGGATCCGGTGGGCCTCGTGCGGCATCCCCGACGGAGACACGCCCTGTTCCGCGATCCAGGCAATGGCGTCCTGCCAGGCTTGATGCCGCGCGTCACAGGGGCCGCGCACCGCCGCTCGGGAAGTCGACCATCTCCACTCCCGACGCCGCAGGCACCTCGCGTGTAACGGGAAAGGCGACCAAGGCACGGAACGCCGTCGGGTCGAAATCCTCCTCCGGGTGCCCGATGAGCCCCGGTCCGGCAGGCGGCATTCCAGCGGCGTCGAGCGCCGCCTCCAGGCGGCCGAAGACCGGTCCACAATCGAGACCGGTCCGATCGAGCCGGGTGTGAATGGCGATGCAAGCCGCCCGCAGGGCCGGTACCTGACGCGATTCAATTGGCATTGCCAAGGGCTCATCCCCCCAGGTCGGCGGGCCCGTTGCGTCACGGGACCTGCGACGATGGTGCGTACCACTTCACCTCGACCGTGTTCGAGTAGCCGTAGGGGTAGGAGTGCATCACGGGGATCCAGGCCCGCAGGTAGAGCGGCGCGCTACGCGTGCCGGTTGGGACCAGGTCCCGCACGCGGAAGGTCGCGACGCCCTGGGCGTTCGTCAGGGCATAGGCGACGGGCTTGGTTGCCGGTTGACCGTTGAGCGACGCGGTTGGCTGCAGGTGATGGCTCTCGCCAAAGACCCGCTGCAACAACGCGACCCTGACTCCCGCGACTGAAAGAGGAATGCCGACCGGGTTCTCGATCTGGGCCTGGAACACGATCGTGCGCCCCACCCGGAGCGGGTTGTCCACCTCGCGGGGTGTAAGTACCAGGATGCGGTCGACGGCCTGGAACACCTGGCTTGTCGAGACGGCGTCGGGCGAGGCGGAGACGGCGGAAATGACGAACGGCGTGGTGAGGCTGGGGCTGGTCTCCAGGTTAGGCGAGCTCAAGGAGTAGAGCGCGGTGCGACCGGCCGCGAGCACGGTCGGGCCGGAAGCGATCGTCCAATACGGGCTCAGCTGACCACCAGAATTCAGGGCGAATTGCGGTCGCACGGGATTCCCGGTCTCGTTAGTGGCCCGAACCGACACCCTCCAGGCGTCCTGGAGGGCGGACTCGATACCCACCGACTCGATGTGGAGCCGGAGTGGGGCGGTGGCCGTCAGCGCGAGGCCGGAGAACGCGAGCGCCGGGGCGAAGAGCACAGCTGCCCATGCGACGCGTAGTCCGTGCAGACCGCCCGATCGCCGCGGCAGCGGGGCCGGATCCGGGTCCGGCCCGGGAACGATGACCGCGGCGACCCACAGCGGCGCGACCTCGATCCAGTACCCGTCCAGGGGGCGGGTACTGACGAAGAACATCAGCCCGGCGAGGATGATTCCCGCTCGCCACAGTCCGCGGAACCACACCGCGTACGCGACGAGAAGGGCAGCAAGGAGCGCGATCGCGGCGTCCGTGTACCAGTTGAGGTTCCCGCCACCGGCCCGAAGGAGAAGCGTCAGATCGACGAGGCCCTCGCCGAAAGGTATCGGGTGCTGCAGGAACGGCGCGCTGACGCCGCTCCACCAGGCGCCCGGTCCCCAAACGAAGAACGGGAGGTTCACGACGCCGAAGGCGGCCGCCGCGGCCAGCGCGAAACGCCCGGTGACCCGCGCTGACCCGAGGTTGCCGAGCCGGCGGGATCCGGCGCGCCAGATGCCGACCAGGAGGAACAGTGCCATTATCCAGACGATCTGCTCGACGGCGCACGCAAGCCCCAGACAGACCGCGCGGACCAGATCGGCCCTCGAGAGACGGCCTTCCTGGCCGACGTCGGTCCACTTCCAGATCGCGACCAGCGCGAACGGCAGGAACATGGTGTAGAAGGACCCGGTCACCTCGAAACCGAACAGCAGGGGGAACTCGAGGACGACGATCACCGCCAACGGGCGCAGGCGGCTGGGCAGGATGACGAACAACAGGGCAGCGGTGACGCACTGGAAGAACACTGCGGCGACGGGCACGGATTCGACACCGTTGGTCAGCCAATAGAAGGGAACGTTGAGCAACAGGGGCAGGGAGGGATACGCGAAGTGGGTCGAGATCGACCCGTTCGTCAACGCCGTGGGCACCGGAGACGCGCCGTACAGCTGGAGCGCGGGCGCCAACGAGTGCGCGAACGGGTTCTGGCCCCGCAGCAGCAGCCGCGTGCCGTACTGGAGAAAGGCACCCTCATCGATGCCGAACCCGCGACGGCCGAGGAGGTATCCGGTGGCTTCGGCCGCGGTGAGGGCGACGGCCACCGCGAAGACGGCCAGCAGCACCCAGTTCAGGGCCCGCGTCGTGCGGACCGTGCAGGCAGCCACGCTGAGGCCGAGCGCGAACAGAAAACCCAGGGGGGAGATCTGGGCCCGCCAGGGGGAACTGATGGCGACCCCGAAATTGACCTGCGCGAGCACGAGGAGACCGAGTGCCGCCACGAGACACAGTGCACGCTGCACCATCTCCGGCGGGTCACCGATCGAATGACTGGGGCCCCGGTCGGGCCTGGGTTCGTACGTGCTGTCGCGTTGCTTGTCGATCTTGGGGCTGTGGAGTGCCGCGCGCCTCAAGTCGACCTCTGCAGCTGTCTGCCCCCGACCGCTTTCGTCCGCCCGACCCCTTCTAGGACGCATCCGCCGACAACGCATCCGGCCGCCGGGATTGACAAGAGCGTCCCCCGCCTAGAACCGTCCCGAACCGAGGCCAACTTGGTCGCCAGTCGGTTGTTCCCAGTTGCCGACACTACCTGACGCGCGGCGCGGAATCGCGATCCGACATGCCACCGAATCCGCGGCGGGACACGTCGTGGGGGACCCTCGCGGAGGTCCGAGCCACCAGCTCCTCCAACCGACGGTCAGGCAACGGGGATACTTCGCAAGGTCACGACCGACCGCGGGACGCGGCAGGCGCCCCTAGTATCTTCACCCGACGGAGGCGAGGGGGCAGCGGATGAAGGCATTGGTCACGGGCGCCGCCGGCTTCATCGGCAGCACGCTGTCGGAGTCGTTGTTGCAACACGGCTACGAGGTGAAAGGCGTCGACTGTTTCACGCGACATTACGACGAAGAAACGAAGCGCGCGAATCTCGCAGTCGCGATGCGGGACGAGCACTACGAGTTTCTGGAACTCGACCTGTCGAGAGCTGATCTGGGCACCGCAGTCGACAATGTCGACGTCGTATTCCACCTCGCGGCACAACCGGGGATCCGCGGGTCGTGGGATCGCCGCTTCGCGGAGTACGTGCAGCACAACATCCTTGCGACGCAGCGCTTACTCGAGGAGTGCGTCGGGAGCGCCATCGGGCGGTTCGTCTACGCGTCAAGCTCCTCGGTCTACGGCGACCACGCGGAGTACCCGGTGCTCGAGGAGCAACTTCCCCGGCCGCACAGTCCTTATGGGGTCACGAAGCTGGCGGGGGAGCAGCTGTGCGGTGTCTACGACGAGAACTTCGGGGTGCCGACCGTCGCGTTGCGGTACTTCACCGTCTACGGGCCCCGCCAGCGTCCGGACATGGCGATCCATCGCGTCATCGAGTCGGTGATCGCGGGGGAGCGGTTCGAACTGTTTGGCACCGGCGACCAGATCCGGGATTTCACCTTCGTCGGCGACGTCGTCCGGGCGACCCGTCTCGCGGCAGAGGTGCCACGTGACACCGCGGCGACGGTGATGAACATCGGCGGCGGTTCGGCCGTGAAGATGAACGAGTTGCTGGAGATGATCGGTGTGTCTCTCGGGCGGCCGGTCAAGGTCGCGCGACTCGCGGAACAGGCCGGCGACGTGAGGAGAACGGAGGCTTCGATCGAGCGGGCGCGTGCCATGCTGGGTTGGAAGCCGGAGGTCGATCTGCAAGCCGGTATTGCCGCGCAGGTGGAGTGGCATCTGCGGCGCCGGGACGGCCGATGACGCCGGTCACACGTCGGCATATCGAATGCCACGGACGCTCGAGATAGGTCGCACGGTGGACGTCAGTCTCGTCATCCCGGTCCTCAACGAGGAAGAGAGCGTGGGCTTGCTGCACCGCGCCGTCGCGGCGTCCATGGCGAGCGTGCCGGTGACCTGGGAGGCGGTCTTCGTCGACGACGGCAGCACGGACGCGACCGTCGAGCGTCTGAACGCGGTGGTCGCGGAGGACCCGCATGTGAAGGTGGTCGTCCTGCGCCGGAACTTCGGACAGACGGCGGCGATCCAGGCGGGGGTGGACCACAGTACGGGCGCGATTCTCGTCTTCCTCGACGGTGACCTGCAGAACGATCCCGCAGACATCCCGACACTGCTCGCGAAACTGGACGAGGGCTACGACGTGGTGAGCGGCTGGCGCAAGGACCGGCACGACCCGTTTCTCACGAGAAGGGTTCCTTCCTCGTGCGCGAACTGGATCATTTCGCGGGTGACTGGGGTCCGTCTCCATGACTACGGGTGCACGTTGAAGGCCTATCGCCGGGAGGTCCTCACCGAGAACCGGCTCTACGGCGACATGCACCGGTTCATACCGGCACTGGCATCATGGTCCGGCGCGCGAATCACCGAGGTCCCCGTCCAGCACCACGCGCGCAAGTTCGGGCGTTCCAAGTACGGACTCTTCCGGACCGTCCGCGTCGTGCTTGACCTACTCACCCTGAAGTTCCTCGGGAGTTACTCCACCAAGCCGAGCTACCTGTTTGGCGGCGTGGGACTCCTCTTCTGGTTCCTCGGGGTCTGCGCGGCCCTCGTTGTCGTCGGGACGAAGATCTTCCCTCCCCATCACTTCAGCTACAACGTCCCCCTCTTACTCGTCGCGGGCTTCTGTTGCACGCTGGGGACCCTCTTTTTGATGCTCGGGCTCCTCGCCGAGCTGTCCATTCGCACCTACCACGAGTCGCAGTCGAAGCCGACCTACATCGTCCGCGCCCTGGTCACGCCACCCGAGGGCGGTTGCTCCGACGAACCCATCCCGGCGGCGGAGGACCCGGCAGACCGCGGCCGCTGAGTCGGTCCCGCCGGCGCGCCTCTCGTGGCGCTACGCGGGAGCTGCCGCTTCTGCGTCACCCGGCGGCGCTCCTGTCGCGTCCCTGCTCGCGGCCGAGCCCGTCCCGCGGCGGAGGTGCAGGCGCGCGACCAGGACCAACAGGACCGTCATCTCGGCCGCGGTGAGCACGAGCCGGGCGACGAGGGCGCCCGCCACACCCAGCGAGGAGGGCACCGCCCGGCCGACGAGGGCGGCGTAGGCAGCCTCCCGGACGCCCGCGCCACCCGGGGCGAAGACGATGACGACCCCCAGTGCCCAGGCGAAGCAGCCGGCACCGGCCACGCGCCAGACGTTCGCGATCGGCCCCACGGCAGCCTGGGCCAGCACGATGGCCCCGCTGTAGGCGACGAAGCCCACGACGTAGATGGCCCCGGATCGGACGAGTTGGCGGGGGCGGACCGGGTGTCCGGCCTTGCGGAAGCGGGAGAGCACGAAGCCGAGCACCAGCGGGGCGGGAACACAGAGGGCGAACCAGGCCGACTCGCCGACCGCCAGCTCGACTCCGCCGACCGCGACCGCCGCGGCCAGGCACATGCCCTGCTCGGTGGCAACGGTCGCGAACCTCGTGACATTCCCGCCCGGCACGGAGGTCGCGCGCGCGAGCGGGCCCCACACAGCGCCCGGGATGTAGCGGAGCGCCTGGCTCTGGGACCAGGTCGTCAGCTGACCCGAGGTGAACCGCCCGGACAGGACGAGCCAGGCCGCGCCTTGAGCGAGCCACGACACGAGGGCCACCGGCACGGCCGCGGCGATGGCGACGAGCTGGAACCTGATGTCGTGCGCAGACTGGGCAGCGCGCCACACGACATAGGTCAGCAGCCCGACGGAGACGACCGAGCCGAGGCGCTGCCCCCAGACCCGCCAGAGCCTCCGTGGGAGCGCGGCGGGCCCGGCGGGCCCGGTCACCATCATGGCGCCGGCGCCGCCGGATGACGGATCGCCGCCATGTCCAGCCCGTTGGCGATCTCCGCTCGGGATCGGTGCCGCCCTCAGCGGGCCGGTCCGGGACCGGCCGCGTCGTCGCTCCGTGACGTCGGCCGCGACAGCGCCGGTCGTCCCACACCGTGGTAGTCGAAGCGGAGCTCCACCAGGCGGACGCCATCGAGGAAGTTCCGGCCGTCGACGATCACGTTGCCGTGCATCAGAGAGCGGACGCGCTCCCAGTCGAGCGACCGGTATTCGGGCCACTCGGTGGCGAGCAGGAGGGCATCGGCGCCCTCGATGCAGCGGTAGACGTCAGCCACGAATGTCGCCTCGCGCGGCAGCTCTGGCGGGCCCGGCGCCGCCACGGGGTCGGTGGCCGCCACCAGGGCTCCCTCGGCGATGAGCTTGCCGACGACGTCGAGGGCGGGTGCCTGGCGGAGGTCGTCGGTGCCGGGCTTGAAGGCCACCCCGAGGACGGCGACGCGACGCCCCCGCAGCGTCCCGCCGAGGGCGTCGCGGATCTTGGCGACGACGCGGTCCTTTTGCTGGGCGTTGATCTCGCTGCACGCCTTCAGGAGCAATGACTGGTAGCCGAGCGAGGCCCCGAGGTCCTCGAGGGCATGTACGTCTTTGGGGAAACACGAACCGCCGAAGCCGAGCCCGGCGCGCAAGAACGCCGGTCCGATCCGAGGATCGGCGCCGATGCCCGCCGCGACGACCGTCACGTCGGCACCCACGAGGTCGCAGAAGTGGGAAAGCTCGTTCACGAACGAGATCTTCGTGGCGGGGAAGGCGTTCGCCCCGTACTTCACGAGCTCGGCACTCGTGGCATCGGTGATGATCACCGGTGCGCCACCCGGGGCGAAGAGCGCGGCCACCTTCCGACAGGCCGTGGCGTCGGCGCCGCCGACGACGACACGCGAAGGCCGGCGCACGTCGTCGAGGCAGCTCCCCTCCTGGAGGAACTCCGGGCAGGAGACGAGTGGCAGGTCTGGCCGTCTCGTCGCCACAACCCCGGCCAGACGCGTGGTGGTCCCGGGTGGGACCGTGCTCTTGATCACGATCACCGCGCCGCGGCGCGCCACCTCGACGAGCCGCTCCACGACCTGCTCGAGAGCCATGAGGTCGAGGGCGCCGGTCGCTGTCGGGGGTGTTCCGACGCAGACGAGGACGACGTCGGCATCGGCCAGATCCTCGAGGGTGCGGGAGAACCGCAGGGTGCCCGATTCCGCCACCTCGACCAGCACCTTCTCGAGCTCGGGCTCGAAGAACGGGATCCGGCGCTCGCCGAGCAGCGCGAAACGATCGGGGTTGTTCTCCACGAGCACGGTCGCCAAGCCCCAGGAGGCGAGCACCGTCGCCGTGGCGATGCCGACGTAGCCCGCCCCGACGACGCCGACCAGTCCCTGGGACTTCATCGTCCCCCCGGTCCGTTCACGGTGCGGACAGTAGCGGGCTGCGACGGCCTAGCCGGACTGGCCGTCTCGAGCGATCCTGCCCCGCGGGGGTCCACCAGGATGGCACGGCGCCACCGACCGTCGCCATGGCGACGGCGGCGTGCTGTGAGCTGGGACGTCCGATCACGGGCGCCGGTTCTCGGAAACGAGCGAGACGTCGTAGACGTCCGCCCGCGCGCCGGTCGGTGCCCAGACGCGGATCTCCAGTTGGTCGAGACGCGAGGGTGGCGGCTCCCGCGTCGCGCTGAACGGCCCGAAGCCGGTGAAGGATCCCGGACGCGGGATCGAGTGGGAGAACGCCACGGGCAGGCGGAACTCCGTCCGGTGCGGCGTCGGCGGCACCTGGAGCCGGGCGAGGAGCGTGTCGGTGGTGGAGTTCCAAACCTCGAAATTGAGCCTTGTCGAGGTGGAAAGGACCGCTGTGGCCATGTAATCGCCTCTGGGCTCGGTCCAGTAGTCGCCGTAGACGAGGTAGCCGGGCAATCCCGACGCCGTGACGTGCCACCCGGCCGACGGTCCCGTGACATCGAGGTGGCCCGAATTGGTGAGGAGCGTCCAGGCGCTGAGCGTCGAGGGCTGAGTCCGGAAGTGGAGTGTGTGGACACCGGGAGGACGTCGCCAGCGGAAAGCGTAAACACCGTCGCCGTAGTCCTCCAGTCGAGCGTGCAGCCGACCGACCAGCTGGTCCATGAGCCCCATCGCTTCGGACACCCGCATCGTTTCGATCCCGGCGCCCGGGGCGACGACGAACCAGACCCAGTTGCCGGTGACGGGGACCGGTTCGGAGGCGCTCTGCCAGGTGTGAATGTCCGCGCGGTTCGCGAACGGGCCGGCGACCCCGGAGGACACCACCACCTCGGCGTTGGGCGGGATCTCGGAGAGCGTCCTCGCCAGGACCCCAGCTTGCGCCGAGGAGACCCGGAGCCAGTTGGGAACGGCTGCCGGGATCCAGATCGCCCCCCAGGCGAGGGTGTTCGCCATCAGCACTGCCAGCACGACGGAGCCTCCCGCCCGCGGCACGCGGTAGCGGTTGGCGAGCCACGCCAGGACGACGATCGTGCCGACCGCACAGAAGACGACCATCGGGAAGTTCTGGAACGGCTCGAAGGAGAAGAAGTGCACCTTCTGGTTCTCGAGGCTGTTCTCGACGTAGACGACGAGCGGTACTCCGAAGGTCCAGCTGGTGATGACCCCGAATCCCCCCGCCGGGGAAAGGTGGGCGAAGGTGTTGAGCCGCGTGTGCCAGAGCGCCCCGAGAAGGTTCCCAGGATGCCGGACGATGCCTTTCAGCAGCCCAACCAGCCCGAGGTGCTCCGGCACCACGGCCCCAGCGGCGACGGCCAGGTAACCGTAGAGGCCGATGACGCCCGAGCCCTTGTTGCCGCCGAGCAAACTGATGATCGCGAGCCACAACACGGACGCGCCGATGAGCAGGATCCCGTTCAGGAACCGGGCGGGTCGCCTGTCCCCGCTGACGGCGACGGCGACCAGGGCGCTCAGGCCCAGTCCGGCGACATACGTCGTCGGGACGTCACCGCACAGCATCGTGAGGAGCACCCAGATCCATCCCCAGCGGTTGTTCCCCCGGGAGAACTCGAGGGCCGCGAGCACGACGAAGACGGCGGCGAACGTTTCGACGTGGACGTCGAAGGCGATCGCCCAATAGCTCCACGGGTTGGCGACGAGCAGCACGAGCCCGAGCGCCAGCAGGCGCCGCGTCGTGAACGGCGAGGCGTCACGCGGGGGGTAGAGCTCGACCACGTGGCACATCCAGCCGAACGCCGCGACCTCGGCGAGCACGACGAAGAGGTCCTGAGCCCACAACATGGAAACTCCCTGCGGGCCGAGGCGGTCGAGGATCGAGAGCGGCCAGGCGAACAGCTCGAAATGGTCTTGCAGGAACGGATAGCTGAGCGTGCTCGCCTGTGGGGCAAGGTCACCGTGGCTGAGGAGATGGAAGGCCTGGAGATACGTCGAGGCGTCCTGCGTGAGAGCGAACCGCTGGTACTGCAGGCGGCTCCACAGGGCCATCGCGAGGAACTGGATCCCGAACACGGGCCAGGAAACGTGTCGCAGCAACGTGATCGGCGCGGGCCGCGCTCGCGAGCCTCGCTCCCGCGACATGTCCGTCACCGTCGAGCTGGCGGCAGGGGTCGCGTTCAAGACGAAGGTGGTTGTTCGGTGGCCGCCTCGTCCTCTTCCCAGTGGACCTCGTGGGGCCCCCGGAGGTGGACGAGAAGCTCCGCGAGGAGACCAAGGCAGAGCAGTTGGACCGCCACGACCTCGAAGAGCACGCCGGTGAGGAGGGCCGGACGGTCTCCGATCGGGGTCCCGGACAGGTGGACGGCGAGCATCCACATCAGCAGACCCGAGCCGATCAGGGCCACAATGACACCGGCGCCGCCGAAGAGGTGGAACGGGCGTCGGTTGTAGGACGTGAGGAACTTGACCGTCACGAGGTCGAACAGCCCGCGCCAGAAGCGCGCGATCCCGTACTTGGACGAGCCATGGAGTCGGGCGCAGTGGTTGACGTCCAGTTCCTCGACGGCGAAACCGGCCCATGTAGCCAGGACCGGCAGGTACCGGTGGAGTTCGCCGTAGAGGTCGACGCTCTGGGTGAATTCGGCCGACATCGCTTTCAATCCGCTGTTCATGTCGCTGCCCTGCACGGACGTCGCCCACGCCGTCGCCGCGTTGTAGAGCTGTGAGGTCCTGCGCTTGATGAAGCGGTCCTGGCGGTTGACCCGGCGGCCCGACACGAACTGGCACTGCTCGCCGAGCAGGGCCACCATGCGCGGGATCTCTGCCGGGTCGTCCTGCCCGTCGGCGTCCATCATCACGACGACGCCACCGCGGCTCAGGCGGAACCCGGTCGAGAGAGCTGCCGCCTTGCCTGAATTCGGCCGCAGATGCACCGGGCGGCACGCGGGGAAGGCACGGTGCAACCTCGCGAGGACTGCCCGCGTGTCATCCGTGCTCCCGTCGTTCACCACGATGATCTCGAAGGACTCTCCCCACTCCTGCAGAACCCCGTGGAGTTCCGCCAGGACATCGGGAAGGTTGGACGCCTCGTTGTAGGCGGGAATGACGATCGAGATGCGCGGGGAGGGTCCGGAGTCGCCCGGTCGGACGGACGCCGCCAGGGCGCAGCGGTCTGCGGGTTCGTCGCGCTCGCCGCCGGGGCCGGCGCGATCGAGAGGCATCGACGGAGCGTACCGTCGCGTTCCGGGGCCCGACAACGTGCCGCAAGCGCGCCTTCGGCCCGCGCCGCGAACGGCGACGGTGGGTGGTCATCCGGGGACGGTCGATGTCATGTCCCGAGAGGCCGCGCGCGCCGTTCCTCGATGACGTCCATCCCGGCACGACGACACCGCAGAAGATGTCGGTCGTCGCGCCACAGAGGCGGGGGAGTACGTCCTCGGTCTCGGGCACGAGAACGTCACCTGATTCGACGTCGCCGGGCGTGCGGCCGTCACTGTCAACGGCACCGCGGCGGGGTGTCCGGCGGTCGTAACCACGACCGGATCGAGTGGCGCCTATGGCGAGGGTCACGGACCGGCCCGGGGGCGTCGTTCCCAGGACCCGGACAACCGGGGCCCGCCGTACCCGGCCGCTTGCAACATCAAGCCGACCCAGCCCCATTAGTTTTGGACGTGGTTGTCGCACCGCGCCGACGCGGTCCGGACGGACAGGGAGGCTCCTCATGCAGCTGGGCATGGTCGGTCTGGGGCGGATGGGCTCGAACATGGTTCGGCGCCTCACCGGGGCGGGTCACGAATGCGTCGTGTTCGACGTCAACGCGGCCGCGGCGGTGGCACTCGAGGCGGAGGGGGCGATCGTGGCGTTCTCGCTGGAGGATCTCGTGGCGAGGCTCGCGGCACCGCGGGGGATTTGGATGATGGTGCCCGCCGCCGCCACCGGCTCGACGGTCGAGGTGCTGCGCGGTCTCGTCGGCGAGGGTGACACGCTGATCGACGGGGGCAACTCCTACTACCGGGACGACATCGACCGGGCGGAGAGCCTCGTCGAGACCGGCGTGCACTACCTCGACGTCGGGACGAGCGGCGGGGTCTGGGGACTCGAACGCGGCTACTGCCTCATGATTGGCGGGGAGGAAGAGGTCGTCCGGTGCTTCGCACCGATCTTCTCCTCGCTCGCGCCGGGGTTCGCCGCCGTTCCGCGGACGCCGGGCCGGTCCGGTGAGCCGAGCTCGGCCGAGCAGGGGTGGCTCCACTGCGGACCGAGCGGCGCCGGCCACTTCGTGAAGATGGTCCACAACGGCATCGAGTACGCGTTGATGGCCGCCTACGCCGAGGGTCTCAACATCCTGCAGCATGCCAACGCAGGAGACGTGTCCCGGAGCGCCGACGCCGAGACCGCACCGCTTCGGGACGCGAAGTACTACCGGTTCTTGATCGACCTGCCCGCGGTGGCGGAAGTCTGGCGCCGCGGCAGCGTGATCGCGTCCTGGCTCCTCGATCTCACCGCCGAGGCGCTCTGTGACGACCCCGACCTCGATCGTTTCGCCGGTCGGGTGTCGGATTCCGGGGAGGGACGCTGGACGAGCCTCGCGGCGATCGACGAGGGCGTACCCGCGACGCTCATCACCGCGGCGCTCCACGCCCGTTTCGGCTCACAGGGTGCGGCGCTGTTCGCGGACAAGGTCCTATCCGCACAGCGGAAAGAGTTCGGCGGCCATGAGGAGAAGGAGCAGTGATCGCGCCGATCGACGCCACCGGGACCGAGGAGTGGCAGGCGCTCGCGCACCAGCGGGGCCAGGACCGCGATAGGCACCTGCGCGAGTTCTTCCGCACGGACCCGGACCGGGGCCGCCGCATGGTGGTGGAGGCGGGTGACCTGCATCTCGACTACTCCAAGCACCGGCTCCGGCAGGAGACCATGGACACGCTGATCGCGCTCGCCGCACGCGTCGGCGTCGAGCGGTGGCGTGACGCGATGTTCGCGGGCGAGCACATCAATACGACGGAGGACCGCGCGGTGCTCCACGTCGCGTTGCGCCTGCCGCCCGGCGAACGTCTCAATGTCGACCGGCAGGACGTCGCCGCCGACGTCCACGGCGTCCTGGCGAGAATGGGGGAGATCTCGGACGAGATCCGCTCCGGGGTGTGGCGGGGCGCGAGCGGCCGACCGATCCGGTCGGTCGTGAACATCGGCATCGGCGGGTCGGACCTCGGCCCGGCGATGGCCTACGAGGCGCTGCGGGACTACGCCGACGCGGGCATCTCGTGCCGGTTCGTCTCGAACATCGACCCAGTCGACCTGTGGGCCAAGACGAATGACCTCGATCCCGCCGAGACGCTGTTCGTCGTGTGCTCGAAGACGTTCACCACCCTCGAGACACTGACGAACGCCCGATCCGCGAAGGCCTGGCTGCTGTCGCGTCTCGGCGTCGGAGAGGAGGCCGTCGCGCACCATTTCGCGGCGGTGTCCACGAACGCTCCGGCGGTCGCCGCCTTCGGGATCGACCCCGCCAACATGCTCGAGTTCTGGGACTGGGTCGGGGGCCGGTACTCGTTCGACTCGGCGATCGGCTTCGCGGTCATGGTCGCGATCGGCCGTGAGCGGTTTGCGGAGATGCTGGGGGGTTTCCGGGCGATCGACGAGCACTTCCGCACGGCGCCGCTTGACAAGAACATGCCGGTCATCCTGGGCATGCTCAACCTCTGGTACAACAACTTCTTCGCGGCCCAGACCCACGCCGTGCTGCCGTATTCCCAGCGCCTGGCGCTCTTCCCGGCCTACCTCCAGCAGCTGACAATGGAGTCGAACGGCAAGTCGGTGCGGCGCGACGGCGTCGCGGTGGACACGCAGTCGGGCGAGATCTATTGGGGAGCGCCCGGCACGAACGGCCAGCACGCCTTCTACCAGCTCCTCCACCAGGGCAGGAAGCTCGTCCCGGTTGACTTCATCGGGTTCGCCAACTCGACGCGGGAGTCCGGTGATCAGCACGAGCTGTTGATGGCGAACTGCTTCGCCCAGTCGGCGGCGCTCGCGTTCGGCAAGACGGCCGAGGAGCTCGTCGCCGAGGGCGTCCCCGCCGAGCTGGTCCCGCACAAGGTGATGCCGGGGAATCGCCCGAGTTCGACCATCCTCGCGCCCGAGCTCACCCCGTCGGTCCTCGGACAGCTCGTCGCCCTCTACGAGCACGCCACCTTCGTGGAGGGGGTCGTCTGGGGCATTGACTCGTTCGACCAGTGGGGCGTCGAGCTCGGCAAGGTCATGGCGAGGGACCTCGCGCCCGCGCTCGCGCCGGGCGCGGGGTCCGATCTCGCCGCGATGGACACCTCGACCGCCGGGCTGGTCGAGTACTTCCGCGCCCGGCGAGGCACCTCCTGAGAGGCAAGGTGGCGGCCTACCGGAACGGGTCGTGGGGACCGACCGGGGCGGAGCGGCTGGTGCCCGGCGAGCGGGCCGAGGTGGGGTCAACCGGTGTGAGCTGGTCCGTAGCCGGGCGACATCCCGCGAGGCCCGATATCACGTAGTTGACTAAAACGATCGACATTCTGTAGACGTCGGTATTCTCGCTGGATGAGACCGACGGTGTTCGGCTTCCCGAACCCGGTCAACGAGGTGGCGGCGAGGACCGTCGCGGCCGGCGTCGTCACGATGGCAGGGGTGGCGGTGGGGACCCGACAGCTCTGGATCACGATTTTTCTCGCCTACGGGTTCGTCGCCCGGGCGCTCACGGGGCCGCGCCTCAGCCCGCTCGGGTTCGCCGCCACCCGCGTCGTCGCGCCCCGGCTCGCGCGTTGGCACAAACCCGTACCCGGTGCGCCGAAACGGTTTGCCCAGGCAATGGGCGCGGCGATCGCGCTGAGCGCTTTGGGGCTGTGGCTCGCGGGGTCAGGCACGGCGTGCGTCGTCGTGCTGGCCGCGCTCATCGTCCCGGCAAGCCTCGAGGCCGTGTTCGGCTACTGCGTCGGGTGCAGGATCTTCGCGCTGGGCATGCGCGCCGGCCTGCTCCCGGCCTCCGTCTGCGCCGAATGCGGGGACATCTGGTCAGGCCGAGTCGGAGTTCCGTCTCAACGGGGGCTCGCCGTCGACTAGCTGTTCTGCCCACGGACCTTGTCGTGGCGGACGCGCCAACCTCAGCGATCGGTTGCGCACCGCGGGCCGGGGTGCGGTCCGGGGGACGCGTTCTCGAGTTGCGAGCGGGTGACCGCGACGGCCGCCTTCGCGCGGTCGAGGTCGAAGGCACGCGCCTTCTCGACGGATTCGCACGCCTCCGTGACCGCCGCCAGGAAAGGCGAGGGGGCCCGGCGCGAGGCACGGCTGCCGAATGTCCGCTCCCGGGACCAGGAGCAGTGCAACTCCCTCGTGGCCCGGCTCAGCGCGACGTAGAGCAGCCGGCGTTCCTCCTCCCAGGCGGCGGTGGTCTTCGCGTGCGCGATCGGCACGAGGCCGTCCTCAAGGCCTGTCACGAAGACGACCTGCCACTCGAGGCCCTTCGCGCGGTGGAACGTGAGGAGGTCGACCCCGTCACCCGCGACGGCCTGCGGCTCGTCCCGCAGTGACTGCGTGAGATAGGCGAGGAAGCCGACCCCCGAGGGCGCCGTGTCCACCGCCCGGTAGTCCAAGCCGATCCGTGCGAGCACCGCGAGGTCAAGCGTCCGCTCGGTGTCCAGGTCGTCGACGCCGCCGTCGCCGGGTCCGGCGGACGACGGCTCGCGTCCCGCTGCGGCGTCCGTCGAGAGATCGTCGAGCCATGCTTCGAAGCCGTCACGTCCGGCCCGGCCCTCGAGGTGCTCGAGTTCCTCGCGGATGGCGGGTCTGGCGAGGAAGGCGCCGCCAATGCTGCCGCGGAACGGCACACCGGCCGCTGCAAGCGCCGACTCGAACACGACGAGCTGGGCGTTCGTCCTGGCGAGGATGGCGCACGTTGACCACGGCGAGCCGGGCTGGTGGCGGTGCCGGAGTGCGGCCGCGACACCGGCCGCTTCGGCGAGATCGGAGGCGTACTCCGCCACGGCCGGAGTCGCCCCGTCGGGCCCCGCCGCGACCTGCGGTGTGCCGCCGGGCGGGAGTGCCGCCGCCGCGACCGCCACGACCTGGGGCGTCGAGCGGTAGTTCGTCGCAAGCTCGAGGACGGTCGCGCCCGGGTAGCGCTCGGCGAATCGCGTGACGGCGCTCGGGTCGGCGCCGTTCCAGCCGTAGATCGCCTGCCGCGGGTCTCCGACCGCGAACAGGTCGTCGCGATGACCGAGCCAGATGTCAAGTAGGCGCAGCTGGGCCGGATTGGCGTCCTGGAGCTCGTCGACGAAGAGGTGCTGGAACCGCCAGCGCTGCACGGCCGCGAAGGCGGGGTCCGCGACCATGTCGTCGGCCAGCCGTGCGAGCAGGTCCTCGAAGTCGAGGAGCCGGAGGCGGCGCTTCTCCTGTTCGTAGCGCAGGTACCACTCGGCCACCTGCTCGGGCGCGGCGAGGGGCGTCCGGCCCGCCGTCCGGGCCCGCTCCAGGTAGTGACCCGGTGGGATCAGTCTCGCCTTGGCCCACTCGATCTCCATGGCGACCGAGGCGAGGAGTTCCCGCCGGCCACCGACCCGCGGGCGGGAGAAGCGGGTGGGCGCCGCTTGGAGCAGCCCGGCGAGCAGACGGGCCTTGGAATCGAGGACCGTCGGCACGTCGCCGCCTTCGTCGACGGCCCGCTGGCGCAGCTGGGCCAGCGCGATGGAGTGGAACGTGCCCGCCGTCACGGGCGCTGGCAGGCCGAGGGCCCTCAGGCGCGCCCGGAGTTCCCCGCCCGCCTTGCGAGTGAACGTCAGGGCGAGGACATGGGCGGGAGCGGCGTCGCCGTTGAGCACGCGCCACGCGATGCGCCGGGTGAGGACGCGGGTCTTGCCGGACCCCGCGCCGGCGACCACGAGCAGCGGCGCCGCGGGCGAGGTGATCGCGGCACGCTGCTCGTCATCGCATCCGGCCAGCACGCCGGAAAGGGCGGGGTTGAGGGTCACTGCTCCGGACCGTACTCCGCGGTTGTGGCGTTGCACCGCGGGCGGTGGCACTGGCACGGATCACCTGCCCGCGAGCAATTAGCGTCGGCAGCGATGCTGAGCGGGTACCTGCAGGGGAGAGCATTCGGCGAGAGGTTCGGGACATCGCCCCCGTGGGTGCTCGCGCTGCACGGCTGGGGACGCTCGCACGCCGACTTCGCGGGCGTCCTCGCGGCGACGCACGATCAGCAGGCACTCGACGCCATCGCGCTCGACCTGCCGGGGTTCGGTGCCTCGCCCGCGCCCGAGGAAGCCTGGGGCGCGAAGGAGTACGCGGAGTTCGTGCGGCCGCTGCTGGACGAGATGGCCGGCGGGGTCGTCATCGTCGGCCACTCCTTCGGCGGCCGCGTCGCCGTCGAACTGGCGGCGATGGTGGACGACAAGGTGGCCGCGCTCGTCCTGACCGGCGTGCCGCTCGTCCGCCTCGGCCAGCCACCCCGCCCGAGGGTCCGCTACCGGATCGTCCGGTCGCTGGCCGGGGCGGGGATCGTGAGTCAGGGTCGTCTCGAAAAGGCGCGCCAGCGCCACGGATCACGCGACTACCGCGAGGCACGCGGGGTCATGCGGGACGTGCTGGTGCGCGTGGCCGCGGAGGACTACCGGCCGGCGCTCGCGGCGGTGCGCTGCCCCGTGGAATTCGTCTGGGGGGAGCAGGACACGGCTGTGCCGCTCGCGGTGGCCCGCGCGGCATTGAACCTGACTGCCGAGGGGCGGCTGACGGTCCTTCCCGGTGTGGGCCACTTCGTTCCCGCCGCGGCGCCGGCGGCGCTCCGCGACGCGGCGGTGCGGTACCGGCGATGACCGGGCTACTTGTCGCGACGATCGCGCTCTCGGCGGTGGGTACGGCGCTCGCGGGCGTCCGCTGGCTGCGCGTCGCGCAGCGGGAGCACTACCTGCCCGGCAGCGTGTGGCGGTTCGTCCGGCGCTGGTGGGGGCGTGACCAGCTCCACCTTACGGCCGCGCTCCTCGCCGTCGCGTCCGTCATCGCCGAGGGCTTCGTCGCCGGGACCGGCCTTCTCGGCGCGCTCGTCGCCGCCGGGGGGCCGGTCGGTCTCGGGCTGCGCGGTCGGACGGGCCGCCTGCGCTGGACCCGGCGGACGGCGACGATCGCGGTGCTCGCCGTCGCCGAGTGCGGGGCGGTCGCTGGGGCCGCGGCGGCCCTCGGTGGCCTGCGGGCGACCGCCACGGCGCTCGCCGCCAGCGCGGTGGGTGCGCCGGTCCTCGTGGAGATCGCGCTCCTCCTCGACCGACCCCTCGAGTGGGCGCTCGCGCGCCGCTACGTCCGCCACGCGGCCGAGCGGCTCCAGCGCGTTTCGCCCGCCGTCGTCGGCATCACGGGTTCCTACGGCAAGACCTCGACGAAGAGCTACGTCGCGCACCTGCTGTCGGGCCGCTACAGCGTCGTCGCGAGCCCGCGCAGCTTCAACAACCGCGCCGGGCTCGCCCGGGCGGTGAACGAGAGCCTCGTCGAAGGGACCGATGTCTTCGTCGCCGAGATGGGGGCGTACGGCGCCGGCGAGATCGCCGCGCTGGTGTCGTGGCTTCACCCCCGCGTGGCGGCCATCACCGCGATCGGTCCGGTCCACCTCGAACGGTTCGGCAGCCTCGAACGGACGGTCGCGGCCAAACGGGAGATCTTCGGGGCCGCCGAGGTCGCCGTCCTCAACGTCGACGACAAGCGCCTCGTGCCCCTCGCCACCGAGCTGGCCGCGGCGGGATTGCGGGTCATCCGCTGCTCGGCCGTCGATAAGACCGCCGACGTCGCGGTGATCGCCGGCGCGCGCGGCGCCTCGCTCCACGTGGCCGGCTCGCTCGCCGGCGGGTTCGCCCTCGACAACCAGCGGCCCGTCGCGCTCAGCAACGTCGCCTGTGCCGTCGGGATCGCGGTCGCGCTGGCGGTGCCCGAGGCGGACATCGCGGCCCGGCTGCGATCACTGCCAGCAGTCGAGCACCGGCTGCAGGTCGCGACCTCGCCGGCGGGGATCGTCGTACTCGACGACACCTTCAACGCGAACCCGGCGGGCACCCGCCTCGCGCTCGCGGCACTGAAGGCGATCGCGCGGCCCAACGGGCGCGTGGTCGTCGTCACGCCGGGGATGGTCGAACTCGGTGGGCGGCAACGACCCGAGAACGAGGCCTTCGCGCGGGAGGCGGCCGATGTCGCCACCGACCTCGTGGTCGTCGGAACGACGAACCGGCGCGCCCTGCTCGCGGGCGCGACCCCCGCCGACAGGCCGGTGGGCCCGCTCGCGCGGCAGTTCCGTGTGACGACGGTGTCCTCGCGCGCCGCCGCCGTCGCCTGGGTCCGTCAGGAGCTGCAAGCCGGCGACGCCGTCCTCTACGAGAACGACCTCCCGGACCAGTACCCGTAGGGAGCCTCGTGCCGGGACAACAGGGCAGATTCGCCGCCCCGGTGCTCACCGACAGGCTGCCTACAATGCCGCGATGGCCGGGTCGTCCTTTCGCATTGCCGTGCTGTTCGGCGGACCGTCACCGGAGCACGATGTCTCAATCCTGACCGGCCTCCAGACTGCACGCGCCCTCGAGGCCGAAGCCGCGGTGGCCGCGGTCCACGTCCTTTACTGGACGAAGGCGGGCAACTGGTTGGAGGTGCCCGGAACCCTCGAGGCGGGCGCCTTCGCCGACGGGCCGCCCGAAGGGAGGAAAATCGAGCTCGTCACGGGGCTCGAGGGAGGGTTTGTCGCGAGCGGGGGCCGGCACGGCTCGAGAAGGCATGCGCTCGAGATCGACGTCGCGATCGTGTGCTGCCACGGCGGGCCCGGCGAGGACGGTTCGCTGCAGGGAGCCCTCGACTGTGCACACATCGCGTACAGTGGCCCGAGTGCCGCCGCGGCCGCGCTCGGGATGGACAAGCTCGCCACGACCGGGGTCCTCGCCGCCGCCGGGGTGCCGACACTGCCCCGGGTCGTCCTCGACCCGGCGGCGCCCGAGCCCGACTTCCCGGGGCCGTACATCGTCAAACCCCGATACGGCGGCTCCTCGATCGGCATCGACGTCGTGAAGGACTGGTCGACCGCGCAGGCCCGCCTGACCACGAACGTTCACCTGCGGCGGGGCGCGGTCCTCGAGCCCTACCGCGACGACCTGCACGACCTTCAGGTCGCGGTACGGACGTGGCCGACGACGGTCCTTTCGGCCGTCGAGCGCCCACTCGGGCGCAAACAGGCCGCCGAGATCCTCGACTACGCCGACAAGTACGTCGGCGGCGAGGGCATGCTGAGCGCGCCCCGGGAGCTGCCGGCGCGGATCGATCCCGGGCTCGAGCGCGAGCTGCGGCAGGTGGCGCTGCTCGCCGCGCGACTCCTCGGCGCGCGGGGTGTGAACCGGATCGACTTCCTCTCTGACGGCCGTGAGCTGTACCTCAACGAGATCAACACGATCCCCGGCTCGCTCGCCCGCTACCTGTTCATCGACCCGCCGCTCCCGTTCGGCGAGCTGCTGGTCGGACTCGCCGCCGAGGCCGTGGGGCGCCCCGCGGCGGCCTTTTCGTCGGTGGGTGCTGACGGCTCGGTGCTGCGCGAGGCGGGCGCGATCGCAGCGAAACTCGGGTGAGGAGTCGCCCGCGGCGCGCGGGGAGGACCCGGCGACGGGGGAGGGCGGGTTGACCTTCCCCCGACGGCTCGTGCTCGACAACGAGGAGGTGCTGCTCGACGCGCACCCCCACTGGTGGCAGCTCGTTGGACCGACGCTCGGGACGGTGATCGTCGTCGGCGGGTGCACGGCGATCTTTCTCATCTGGCCCGGCGCACCGAGGTGGTCCCAGTGGGCGCTGCTCGGGGTCGGGGCCGTCACGGTCTGCTGGTTCCTCACCCGGCTCGCCCGGTGGCGCGCCACCGATCTCGTCGTCACGACGATGCGCGTCATCTACCGCCGGGGGGTGGTCAGCCGCTCGAGCCGCGAGATCCCGCTCTCCAGCGTCCAGGACGTGAGCTTCGTCCAGTCCCTCGGGGAGCGGATGATCGGCAAGGGCCAGCTCTCGGTGCAGTCCGCCGTGGTGCACGGGGAGGAACCGATCCAGGACGTTCGCCGACCCGCGGTCGTGCAGGGACTGATCAACCGGGTGATCGAGGAGTCCCGTCGCGAGCCCGCCGAGGCGTCCGGGCCCGAGCGCGTCTCGGTCCCCGAGGAGCTCGAACGCCTCGCCACGCTCCACCGCCGCGGGGTGATCACCGATCGCGAGTTCGCTCGCCTGAGGGCCAACATCGTGCCCGAATTCGGCCCGCGGCACGACGATGGCGACTGAACGAGACCGGCTGACCGGGCGCGGGAGGGCAGCTCGCCGCGACGACTCCACGGTAGGCTCCGGCCGTGCCGGAGCGCTTCTACGTCGAGACGCTCGGCTGTCCGAAGAACCAGGTCGACTCGGACAAGCTCACCGGGTCCCTCCTCGCGGCGGGCCTCGAGCCCGCCGCGACGCTTGGCGAGGCGGACCTTGTCGTCGTCAACACGTGCGCCTTCATCGAGGATGCGCGGGTGGAATCCGTCGAGGCGATCCTCGACGCCGCGCGGGCACGCCGCGACGGCGCCCGGCTCGTCGTCACCGGTTGCCTCGCGGCCCGCTCGGGCGAGGCGCTCGCCGACGCCCTCCCGGAGGTTGACGCGGTGATCGACGTCGGAGTCCCGGTACAACTGAGCGGAACCCGTTGGCGGCCACGCGGCGAGCGCTTCATTCCGATTGACTTCCTCAACCTGCAGCGGCCGGCGTCCGGCGCCCCCTGGGCCTATGTCAAGGTCGCCGAGGGCTGTGACCGCCGGTGCGGGTTCTGCGCGATTCCCCAGTTCCGTGGCCCGCAGCGCTCCCGGGCGGAGGACGCGATCCTCGCCGAGATCGAGGACCTGGGCTGCCGCGAGATCGTGCTCGTCGCACAGGACCTCGCCTCGTACGGGCGGGACCTCGGTCACCCGGACGCGCTCGTCCGCCTCGTCGAGGCGGTCGCCCAACGGGTGTGGCGGGTGCGGTTGCTCTACCTCTACCCGTCGTCCCTTGACGGACGGCTCATCGACACGATCGTCGCGACGGGCGTTCCCTACTTCGACCTGTCGCTGCAACACGTCGCGCGCCCGCTGCTGCGACGGATGAGACGCTTCGGTTCGGCCCCTGGCTTCCTCGCACTTGTCGAACGGATCCGCGCCCGCGCCCCCGGGGCGGCTCTGCGCAGTTCGTTCATCCTCGGCTACCCGGGCGAGACCGAGGCCGACCACGACGAACTGCTGGAGTTCCTGCGCGCGGCCGAGCTCGACTGGGTCGGGTTTTTCACCTACTCCGAGGAGGAGGGGACTTACGCGCAGACCCTCACGGACAAGGTCCCGGCCGCCCTCGCGGCCGAACGGCTCCGGGAGTGCACCGAGCTGCAGGACGGGATCACCGCCCGGCGCCGCCGCTCCCTCGTCGGCACAGTCGTGGACGTGCTCGTCGACGAGGCCGGGGTCGGCCGCTCGTACCGCGAGGCGCCAGAGATCGACGGCGTGATCCACCTGCCCACGGAGTGCGAGCCTGGGGCCGTGCAACGCGTCCGGATCGAGGCGGCGGTGGGTCCGGACCTGGAGGGTTCCCTCGTCGGGCCCAACTGCCCGGTGGCCGGAGGCCGGCCTGCGCCGGCCGGGGCGTGGCGATGAACGAGGCCGGCAGGTTCTTCGGGCCCTCGGCGTTGCTCACGCCCGCGAACGCCCTCACGCTCGCCCGGCTCGTCGGCGCGCCCATGCTCGCCGTGCTCACCGTCGAGATCGGGCCGGCGTCGTGGTTGCTCTGGGCGCTGTGGACGGTCTTCTGTCTCTCCGACAGCCTGGACGGGCACGTCGCGCGGCGCCTCGGGACGACGAGGTCGGGTGCGTTCCTCGACCCCCTCGCCGACAAGTTCCTCGTCCTCGGCGCGCTGAGCGCCCTCGCCGCGATCGGTGCCGTCTCCGTGTGGCCCGTCACCCTCATCGGGGCCCGTGAGATCGCGATGAGCGCCTTCCGGGTGACCGCCGGACGGCGGGGGATCTCCGTCCCGGCGCGGCCGCTCGCCAAGCTGAAGACGCTGGGGCAGGACCTCGCGGTCGCCGGCGCGTTCTTCCCACCGATCGGACGGGGTCACCTCGGTGTGGTCGGCATCATGTTGTGGGTCGCGGTCGCACTCACGCTCGCGACCGGGCTCGAGTACTACGTCGATGCTCGCCATGACCTGCGGGGCCGTCTCGCGCGGGACGGCGATGCCGCGACGCCACAGGAGGCGTGAGCTTCCGGTGCGGGCCGAAGTCATCGCGGTCGGCACCGAGCTGTTGCTCGGCCAGATAGTCGACACCAACTCGACCTGGATCGCCGAGCGGCTCGCCGTCATCGGCGTCGACTGCACCCACCAGACCCGCGTTGGCGACAACGTCGCTCGCATTGTCAGCGTCCTCGAGGCAGCCCTCGCCCGGGCCGATGCGGTCGTCGTCTGCGGCGGTCTCGGCCCGACCCAGGACGACGTCACCCGAGAGGCGATCGCGGTCGTCATGGGCGTCGAACTTGCACCTGACGCCGCGGCGCTCGCGCTCGTCGAGCAGGCCTTCCGGGCACGCCACCACGAGATGTCGCCGAGCAACCGGCGGCAGGCGGACGTGCCGGCGGGGGCGCGCCTTATCGATCAGCGTCTCGGCACCGCCCCCGGGCTCATCTGCCCGGTCGGTGAGCGGGTCATCTTCGCGCTGCCCGGCGTGCCCGACGAGATGAAAGAGATGTTCGAGCGGGCCGTCATGCCGGAGCTGCGGCGGCGCGCCGGCGAGAGCGGGGTCATCGCGAGCCGGGTCCTGCGCACCTGGGGGATCGCAGAATCGCGTCTCGGAGAGCTCGTCGCCCCGCGCCTCGCAGCACTCGATGGGGCGGGGGAGGGCACGCCGACGATCGCCTTCTTGGCGCGCGGTCTCGAGGGCGTTCAGCTCCGCCTGACCGTGAAGGCGGCGTCAGTTGACACGGCGCGGGCAGCACTCGACCGCGAAGAGGTGGCGCTGCGCGGGCTTGTCGGCGAGCACATCTTCGGAGTCGACGACGAGACGATGGCGGCCCGCGTCGCCGCGCTGTTGACGGTCCGGCGCGCGACGCTCGCCGTCGCCGAGTCATACACGGGAGGACTCCTGGCGTCGAGTCTCGTCGCGGTTCCTGGCGCGAGCGCGTGGTTCCGGGGAGGTCTGGTCGCCTACGCGAGCGGCGTGAAGCGGGACCTCCTCGGTCTCGCCGCTGGCCCGGTCGTGAGCCCGGCGGCGGCCAAGGCGATGGCCGCAGGAGTGTGCCGGCTCATGGGCGCGGATGTCGGTCTCGCGACCACCGGTGTGGCCGGGCCGGACAAACAGGAGGAACTGCCCGCGGGAACCGTTTTCGCGGGAATCGCCTTCCCTGACCAGCCACCGGACGCCGTCGGGTTCAACCTCTTCGGCGACCGTCAGCGGGTGCGGGAACTCGGCACGATGAATGCGCTCGACTGGCTGCGTCGACGTCTCGAGGCCGACTTCTAGACGGGCGTCGCGTCGCCCCTCGTGAAACCGGGGAGCACCTCGTCGCGCAGCAGTCGCAGCGGGGCGAGGTCGGACGGATGCCCCAGCCAGATGATCCAGTGCGAGACGCCGGTGTTCAAACGTCGCCCGGCGGTCGGCGGTGTGTGCGGCGACAAAGCGGCGCTCGGTTCCCAAACTGGTGACTGACGTACTTGCCACACCTGCGTGAAATATGTCAGTTCCCTAGCTTGATCAGAATCATCCTCGTTTTCCCTAGTAAGTCATGATCGCTGGTCCGGCAAACAGATACGCGATGATCCCTGGTCCGGCAAACACATACACCCGGCCAGCAGACTTCGCGTGACCAGGTGCACCCACCATGACGCCAGCCGAGATGGCCACCGAGAAGCCGAAGTTGTCGCCAG
Source organism: Acidimicrobiaceae bacterium (assembly GCA_003159795.1). Classification (GTDB taxonomy): domain Bacteria; phylum Actinomycetota; class Acidimicrobiia; order Acidimicrobiales; family Bog-793; genus Bog-793. Next base: position 25,362 of record PLPK01000061.1, read on the forward strand.
CAACGGTGTCGGAACCTTTTAGCTCGGCGAACTGCCTCCAACCGGTCGTCTTGACGAACACGTATGCCGCTCCGGCACCCCTGGCGTGGTTCGGCGCACCCACAACGGCCACCGTGCCCGCAATGGCGACCGACGAGCCGAAGTTGTCGCCGTCGGCAGTGTCGGAACCCTTCAGCTCGGCTACCTGCGTCCAGCCGGTTGCTGTCTTAGTGAACACGTATGCACTGCCAGGACCCTTGGTCTCGCTCAATGCACCCACGATGGCGGTCGTGCCGGAGACGGCCACCGAGAAGCCGAACTCGTCAGCAGTGTCGGAACCCTTCAGCTCGGCTACCTGTGTCCAGCCGTTTGCTGTCTTTGTGAACACGTACGCCGCGCCACTAAAGCCGTGTAGAGCAGCTCCCACGACGACAGTCATACCCGAGATGGCGACCGACCAACCGAAGCCATCGTTCCTAACGGTGTCGGAACCCTTTAGCTCTGCCACCTGCTTCCAACCGGTCGCTGCCTTGGTGAATACGTAGGCTCGGCCACCGTCGGTCTTGTTATATGCACCTACTATGACCGTAGTGCCCGAAATAGCCACCGAGGAGCCGAAGAAGCTGTCGTCAGTAGAATCAGATCCCCTCAACTCGGCGACTTGTCTTCAACCGATCCCCGTCTTGGTGAACACATAGGCCCGGCCACCGTCGGTCTTGTCGGGTGCGCCCACCACAGCCGTCATGCCCGAGATGGCCACGGAGAATCCGAAGCTGTGGTCCTTTACGGTGTCGGAACCCTTCAGTTCCGCCGTCTGCTTCCAGCCGGTCGCTGTCTCGGTGAACACACAGGCCCGGCCAGCCCAGTTGTCCTGTCGCCATACGCCCACGACGGCAGTCATGCCCGACATGGCCACCGAGGAGCCGAACTGATTGCCGCCAACAGTGTCGGATCCCTTCAGCTCCGCCAATTGCGGCTCTCGCGGAGCGGGCCGCGAATCTACGGTGGCTGACGAAGCTGCCACTGAGGACGGAAGCCCGGCAGCGAGTATCGCTGAGGTCACAGCAACGAGCAGCGCGACGACAGCCAGCAGACGAACAGGAGCTGGTCTCGACATATTGTCCGTTCAGGGTCGGAAACTTCGACGCACCACGATTACACACTACGTCCACGACTCCGGATAGCAGCACTGGACCGGTGCGTGAAGCATGTCGGTTCCCAAACTAGGCCACTACCGTTTCATCGATCCGAACAGGTGACCGAGCGCGAAGGACAGCAGCCCAGCGGCGATCCAGATGAAGTAGCCGACACCGAGACAAGTCCCACTTGTCATATCCGCCGCGATCAACGCCAGTACGAACAGCACGACTGCTGCGAGTCCGAAGAAGCGAGCATCCATTTCGATCTCCTTTGATGGTTAGTGCGACGACCCTTTCGTCGCCGCGTCTCAATAGAACAGATCGTGAAAGTCTTGGTCAGCCATCTTCCACGCCCACCAACCCTCTTGTTCGCGCGATCCCCAAATGAGGAGCCCGATTCCCAGGACCAGTAGGAGCACCCAAGGAATCACCAAGGTTGGCCACGGCCAATGGCGAACGGCGACCGCGTGGAAGACGGCCGCCGGGGCTACCGACACGGATGTCGCCGGTTACCAGGCATGAGCCCCACTGTCTACCGTCCAGGTGTGCCCGCTCAAGAAGAGCCTCCCGACCAGGGAGGACGCTAGGGCGTTTTGTCATGGCGCACATCGGGTGACGGTCCACCATCGAACACATGTTCGCAACTACACTGATGGAAGTTCCCGTGGTGGTGCGCGGACCATCCGAGGGTGCAGTCCCGGCGATACAGCGGGGCCGTACCGTACGGGTCCGCTTGGCGCACTGCCCGGCGGCGTGAGCGGTCGAAAGAGAGGGGCGATGGAGCGGGACAAGGCACTAGATGCAGCGCTCGGCCAGATCGAGAAGCAGTTCGGGAAGGGCTCGGTGATGCGGATGGGCGAGAGCCTCACGTTGGGCATCGAAGCCATCTCGACCGGCGCCATGTCGCTCGACCTCGCCCTCGGTATCGGCGGCCTGCCCCGCGGTCGCATCGTCGAGGTCTTCGGCCCGGAGTCATCCGGCAAGTCGACCCTCGCCCTCCATGTCGTCGCGGAGGCACAACGCAACGGTGGCATCTGCGCCTACATCGACGCCGAGCACGCCCTCGACCCCGTCTACGCGAAGGCGATTGGTGTCGACATCGACGAGCTTCTCATCTCGCAACCCGACAACGGCGAGCAGGCGCTGGAGATCGCCGAGATGCTCATCCGCTCCGGCGCGATCGACGTCGTCGTGATCGACTCGGTCGCGGCGTTGACCCCGCGCGCCGAGATCGAAGGGGAGATGGGGGACTCGCACGTCGGGCTGCAGGCGCGCCTCATGTCCCAGGCCCTGCGCAAGCTCACCGCGACCCTGAACAAGTCCGACACAATCGCCCTGTTCATCAACCAGCTGCGCGAGAAGATCGGCGTGATCTACGGCTCACCGGAGGTGACCCCCGGGGGCCGCGCGCTGAAGTTCTACGCCTCGGTGCGGCTCGACATCCGGCGCGTCGAGTCGATCAAGGACGGCGCCGAGATCGTCGGCAGCCGGACGCGGGTGAAGGTAGTGAAAAACAAGTGCGCGCCTCCCTTCAAGACCGCCGAGTTCGACATCATGTACGGACAGGGCATCAGCCGCGAAGGCTCGATCCTCGATGTCGCGGCCGACCTCGGACTCGTGAAGAAGTCCGGCGCCTGGTACACCTACGAGGGAGAACAGCTCGGCCAGGGGCGCGAGAACGCCAAGCAGTTTCTGCGCGAGAGCCCGGAACTCGTCATCGAGATCGACGAGCGGATCCGCAAGATGGTGGCCACGCCCGCCGCCGACATCCCGCTCGGCGCGGGCCTCGGTGACGACGAGCCGATCACGCTCGAGAGCTGAGCCCTAACGGGAGATCGTCGTTCGCTTGAACTCGTTGAGGTCGGTGTGCTCGACGAGCAGGTCGAGCACACGGTCGATTGTCGCCCGAGCGAGTGCGTTGTCGCCGTGCGGTCGGGTCATAAGCCGCACGAAGACGGCCTCATCACCGGCGATGAACGTCGGCACGCCGAAGACGCTGTGGCGGGTCACCGCGGCCTCGTGCTCCTCGCGCAGCAGCTCAAAGGGCCAACCGGCGGCTAGCTCGGCGAAGACCTCGGTGTCGTCGACGCCGACTGACGCGAGCGCCGCGCGTACGACCGTCTCGTCACGCAGGTCGCCGCTGTGGTCGTGGCGCGCGGCGAACAGTGCCAGGTGTGCCGCGGGGAACAGGTCCTCATGGCGATCGCGCACGACGATCCCCGCCGCCAGCGCGATGAGGTCATCGCGTGCCGCCGGGTCCTCCCAGACGGGAGTCGCACCCTCGGCGACGTGGACCTGGCTTAGTGAGAACGGCACGAACCGGACGCGGAGGTCGGCTCCTCCCGCGAGGGCGGCGAGCACATGCTCGTGGGCATTGCGCGCGAAGGGACACCGGTAGTCGAACGTGATGGAGAACTGTCTTCCGTTAGCAGGCATGCGTCGCTCCAATCGAGTCGATCCGATGTGTCGTCGATCTTAGGTTGCACGATCAGACCGGCTGTGGTCGGACCCGGGCGGTACCATCGGCTTGTGCCCGAGGTGCGCCGGGCGACCCCCGAAGACCTGGATGGGCTGACGTGCTCGCTCACGTCGGCCTTCTTCGATGACCCCGTCTCGGCCTTCATCTTCCCGGACGCGGCGCGCCGGGAGTCGATCCTGCGGGAATTCTTCGTCGTCCAGCTGTCCCGCACGTACCTGTCTCGCGGCGAGGTGTACACGACGACGGAACAGGTGGGGGCGGCGATGTGGCTGCCCCCGAACGCTCAGTTCCCGACCATCCGGGACCAGCTCGCCTACCTGAGGGTGTCGCTCTCGGCCGGGCGCTGGCTGTCCGCGCGCCGCCTCTCCCTGACGCTCCAGCGGCTGCGGCCGGTCGAGGACCACTACTACCTCGGGGGGATCGGCGTCGAACCGGCCCACCAGCGTCGGGGCCTCGGGACGGCGCTCATGCATCCCGGCCTGGAGCGCTGCGACGCGCGGCACCTCGGCGCTTACCTCGAGTGCTCGACCGAGGCGAACACCCGGTTCTACGGCCGGCTGGGCTTCCGGGTCACCCGGGAGATCCGGGCCCCGCGGGGCGGCCCGCGGCTCTGGCTCATGTGGCGGGAGCCGTATGCGGCGGCGGCGTGACCGACGCGGCCCAAAGTGGAGATGATGCGACCATGCCCGCACGGGCTGGGTCATCGATGTGATGACCGGCAACGAACCGGTGCCGTCGATCGCACTCGCCGGCGCGTCCCCCGCCGTCGTGTGGTGGAAGAGCCGCTGAACGACCCCGCAGTCCCGACCGCGCGGGCCGTTCTCAGAGAGCGCCGACCGACGCCCTAGCGCGAGTTTCCTGGCTCG
>PLPK01000065.1 GCA_003159795.1 Acidimicrobiaceae bacterium
GGCGTGTGAAGTGCCAAAACGGTCAAAACTGCTGGCAGCCCCAACGGGATTCGAACCCGTGTCTCCACCTTGAGAGGGTGGTGTCCTAGGCCACTAGACGATGGGGCCGAGATGGTCGCCCACTAGGTGGGCGGCTCAGCAGCGTACCCGCGTGCGGCGGGGTCCCGCGTGCCGTCGCACGTGGCAATCGCCGGCACCCGGATGACGCACGCAGTCAGCGCGCGATCCCGTCTCTCGCAAACTGGGTCCACGCGGCCCGCGGGTGCGTCGTCCCGCCGGCCCCATGGGCGCTGCACTGAGCTGCTGGCTCGGGGGGGAGGACTCGAACCCCCAATAACAGGGCCAGAACCTGTCGTGTTGCCGATTACACCACCCCCGAATGGGCGATTGGCGATCCTAACAGTCGGCGCCACGGCGCTGGTTCCTCGCGCGGGCCCTCGACCGGGGGAAGGGCGGCCCACCCTGCCACCCGGGGCGGGCGAGCTAGTAGGCCGCCCAGGCGGCGCGCCCGAATCCGAACACCCGCCCGACCGCGACCCCGGTTGACTCGCGGAGCAGCGGACCGAGTTCGTCGAACACGAACTTCTTCGAACTCGGAGGTGGGGACACCTGCAGAGTCAATCCGTCCGCCGACCCAGCGCCCTGAGTCCACAGGGCGTCGATCGCATCGGTGACGACGATGACGCTGCCTCGCCTGTCGAAGAGCTTGGCCGCCGATGACAGCGCCCCGACAGCGTTGGGCGCCTCCCGCGCGACGAGCGCCGAGGCCACGACCCCATGAGCCTCGAGCCAGTTCGTGTCATGGGCGCGGGATCCCACCTCGCCAGGCGACGGCGGGTACCACGTGAGGAGGACTTTCCGCGCGCGGCCGCTCCGGTAGAGGAGGGCGGCCTGGCGGAGCCGGGATGTGAGATCGGCACTGTCTGCCCTGGCGACCGGTTCGCCGAGGACGACGATCGCCACGGCGGGACCCACCGAGTCCGGTGCGGTCGAGAGTCGGGAAGCGTTCACGACCTGCACGCCGCACACGACGACGTAGACCACCGCCGCGAAGACAACGAGAGAGATGAGCTTCGAGATCAGGCGAGCCGGTCCGAACAGCATGGTTTCGGCACCCCCTATCGGTCCGTCGCCTGAGGTGCCAGCAGTTCGGCGAGGGCACCGTCAATTCGTGACAGCGTGCGTTCCCTGCCGAGCACCTCGAGCGACTCGAAAAGCGGCAGTCCCACGCTCGATCCCATCGTCGCGACGCGCACCGGAGCCTGTGCCTTGCTGAGCTTACGTTCGGCGTGCCCGGCGATGGTGGTGAGCGAGATGCGCAATGCCTCGGCGGTCCACGGGTCCTTGCCGAACAGCTCACCCGCCTCCTCGAGGATCCCTTTCGCCCCTCCGTCCCGGCGCACCACCTTGTCGAACGAGGGCGGGTCGACGACGAACGGCTCGTCGAACAGGAACTCGAGGTAGCCGACGACCTCGCCGAGCGTGGCGACACGCTCCTGGATGAGCGGGGCGAGGCGCACGACCTGCCCCTCGTCGTAGGAATCGGCGGGCCACGGGACCGTCGTGTCGGCGAGGAAGCGCCTCACGCGCCCGACGAAATCCTCCACGCCGAGCGCCCGGATGTAGACACCGTTGAAGTGCGCGAGCCGCTTCTCGTCGAAGAACGCCGGTGAGACGTTGACGTCTTCGAGACGGAACTCGCCGATCATCTCCTCGACGGTGAGGAACTCCCGCTGGTCGGGAGGGCCCCAGCCGAGCAGCGCCAGGTAGTTCCGCATCGCCTCGGGCAGGTAGCCCTGGTCCCGGTAGTCCTCGACCGCGACGCGGTCACGCCGCTTCGACAGCTTCTGACGCCGCTCGTTCACGAGCACGGGCAGGTGCGCGAAGACGGGCAGTGGCGCCCCGCCGAGCGCCTGCCAGACCATGACAGCCTTCGGCGTCGTCGGCAGGTGTTCCTCCGCCCGGATGACGTGGGTGATCTCCATCGCCATGTCATCGACGACCACCGCGAGGACGAACAACGGGTCCCCGTTCGACTTCACCAGCACGAAGTCCTCGATCGTCGAGTTGGCGAACTCGACGTTTCCGCGCACGATGTCCCGCACGAGGGTCACGCCCTCGTCGGGGACGCGGAATCGCAGGACGCGGCCCGGGCCGGGCGTGAGCCCGCGCTCCCGGCAGCAGCCGTCGTAACCGGGGGTCTTGTTCGCGCGCGTCCGCTCGTCGACTGCGGCGCGCGTGCAATCGCAGGCGTAGGCGTGGCCGGACTCGTAGAGCCGACGCGCCGCGTCCTCGTAGAGCCCCCGGCGCTCCGACTGCAGGTACGGGCCCTCGTCCCAGTTGATGCCGAGCCATTCGAGCGCCGAGAGGATCCCCTCGGTCCAGTCCGGGTGGCTGCGCTCCCGATCGGTGTCCTCGATGCGGAGGATGAACTGCCCGCCGGCGCGCCGGGCGAACAACCAGTTGTGCAGCGCCGTCCGGGCGCCCCCGACGTGGAAGTAGCCCGTTGGGGAGGGAGCGAAGCGGACGCGCACTGTCCCCGCCGCGGTCACTCCTCCCCGATCGAAATCGCCCCGGTCGGGCACGACGTCACCGCCTGCTCGACGAGGCTCCGCAGTTCCTCACCCGGGTGCTCCTCGAGGACGTAGAGGTACCCGTCGTCACGGACCTCGAACACGGCCGGCAGGATCCCCATGCAGACGGCGTTGGACTGGCAGGTGTCAAAGTCGACGACGACACGCAATTCACACCTCCCGAATGGCCGCACCACCCCCTCAAAACCCAGGTTAGCCAGCGTCGGGACCCGGCAGCGGCGCTCCGTTACGCTTCGTGCACTGTGGCCGCGCCCAATCACCCGGCCCGGATCGCCGCCGGACTCGTCGTCCTGCTCGGGGTCGCGCTCGTCGCGGCGGTAGCTTCCGGCGTGTTCGGGCCCGCGGGCCCGCGCCTCACGCCCTCCCAGATCGCTGAGCAGACCACGAAGCGCCTGCTCGCGCAACAGGCCTCGGCGGTACGGGCCGCCGACGCCCTCGTGGCGGTGAAGATCCCCCGGATGTCCTCCCGGCCCGTCGCCGCCCCCACCGTGCCGGCGAAGCTCTTCACCGCGCCGCTCGCGCCGGACGAGGTGCTCGGCTTCGTCCCGTACTGGGAAGCCCCGGACCTCAGCGCCGCTGACCTCGCCGACACGAGCGTCATCGCCCTCTACGGGGTCGAGGTGGCCCGCGACGGCGGGTTCGTCCAGACCGGACCGGGTTGGGCCTTCTATGCCACCACTGGCTACGGCACGCTCACCGCCGCCGCGCACGCGGCCGGCGACCGCGTGCTCTTTACCATCGCGACGACCGACTCCGGCGTCATCGACAACCTCGCGCACGACCCGGGGCCGACGAGCGCCCGTCTCGCAGCAGCGATGGCACAGGCCGTCGCCTCGGGGGGACTGGACGGGGTCGACATCGACATCGAGGGCACCTCGCATGCCAACCGCGCCGGTTTCGTCCGGTTCATCGCCGACTTCGTGGCGGCGCTGCGTCACGACGGGATGGACAAGACGGTCGTCCTCGACTGCTACCCGGAGTCGGCTGGCAGCTCGAGGGACTTCTTCGACGTCGCGAAGCTCGCGCCCCTTGTCGACCAGGTGTTCATCATGGACTACGACATGGAGCAGTACGCGAACTCAACGGCGAACGCCCCGCTCACCAACAGGGACCTCGGGCTGAGCGACGTCCAGTCGCTCATCCAGTACCGGAAGGTCGTACCGGCCTCGAAGCTGATCCTCGGGATCCCCTTCTACGGGGTCGACTTCACGACGATGACCGAGGCGCCCGGATCGCGCTCGCTGACCGAGTCACCGACGGTTGAAACGTACGAGACGATCGCCGCCGGCGGCCGGACCCCGCTGTGGGACCCCGGCTCCCAGACGGTGTGGACGCGCTTCAGGGTCGGCACGACCTGGCACGAGACCTGGTACGACGACCCGGTGAGCGTCGCGATAAAACGCGCCCTCGCGGCCGAGTTCCACCTCGAGGGCGTCGGGGTCTGGGCGCTCGGGTTCGAGGGGAACGCGACGGCGATGCTCCGCGCGCTTGACGGCGGCTCGCCGCCGTATCGCGCCGCCCCAGCCGCGGGCTGAGGCGGGGCCGCTCAGCTCTCGGCCGTCTCGCCTGTCCGGGCGACGGCCCGCATAAGCCGCGACTTGCGACGGGCCGCCTGGTTGGGGTGGATTACCCCCTGGGCGGCTGCCTTGTCGATGCGTCGCGCCGCCGAGGCGACCTTGGCTGCGACGTCGTCGGCGCCGTCGTCGGCGGCGAACAGTGCGCTTTTCGTGCGCGTCTTCAGCTCCGAGCGCACGGACTTGTTGCGCTCGCGCCGGGCCTCGTTCTGGCCGATGCGCTTGATCTGACTCTTGATGTTCGCCATGGATTCCCTTGCCGTGGTACCGATGATTCCGTGCCTGGACGGGCGGCGCATCGTACCAGGCCAGGAGGCATGACCTGACCGTGCGCCCCGCGAGCTGGCCCGTCGAGGGCGGGTCCGGCGGAGATGGCACGATGGGTGCATGGTCGAGGCGTCGATGATCCGGAACTTCTCGATCATCAGTCACATCGACCACGGCAAGTCGACACTGTCGGACCGCATCCTCGAGCTGACGAACGCCGTCGACCCCCGCGACATGCGGGAGCAATATCTCGACTCGATGGAAATCGAGCGCGAGCGCGGCATCACGATCAAGGCCCAGAACGTCCGTGTCCACTGGCACGGCCACGTGCTGCACCTCATCGACACCCCCGGACACGTGGACTTCGGCTACGAGGTCTCACGTAGCCTCGCCGCCTGCGAGGGCGTCGTCCTGCTCGTCGACGCCTCCCAGGGAATCGAGGCGCAGACGCTGGCCAACTGCTACCTCGCGATGGAGAACGAGCTCGAGATCGTCGCCGCGCTCAACAAGATCGACCTCCCCGCCGCCGACCCCGAGCGCTACGCCGAGGAGATCGAGAACGTGCTCGGCATCGCCGCCGACACGGTGCTGCGCATCTCCGCCAAGACCGGCGAGGGGGTGCCGGAGTTGCTCGACGCCGTCGTCACCCGCATCCCCGCCCCGCGAGGCGACACCGGGGCGAGGCTACGCGCCCTCGTGTTCGACTCGTACTACGACCAGTACCGGGGGGTGATCAGCGCGATCCGGATCGTCGACGGGACGCTGCGCGCCGGATCGCGGATCCGCTTCCTCCAGGCGGGCGTGGTCCACGAGGTCGAGGAGATCGGGATCCGGGCGCCGGCGATGACGCCAGTCGACGCCCTCGCCCAGGGCGAGGTCGGCTATCTGGTCGCCGGCGTGAAGGACATCAGCGAGGCCCGCGTCGGCGAGACGGTCACCGACGCGGCGCGCCCCGCCCACGACGCGCTCGCCGGCTACCGGGACCCCAAGCCGATGGTGTTCTGCGGGATCTACCCCATCGACGGCGACGAGTTCCCAGATCTGCGCGACGCCCTCGAGAAGCTCCAGCTCAACGACGCGAGCATCACCTACGCGCCCGAGACCTCGACCGCCCTCGGCTTCGGCTTCCGCTGCGGGTTCCTAGGGCTTTTGCACATGGACATCGTCCGCGAACGCCTCGAGCGCGAGTTCAACCTCTCGCTCATCGCGACCGCTCCCTCGGTCGGCTTCGTCGCCCACCTGACCGACGGGACCACGCTGTTCGTCGACAACCCCTCGGCCCTGCCGCCGCCGCAGAACATCGACCACATCGACGAACCTGTGCTCCGAGTCACGATCGTGACGCCCGTCGAGTACATCGGCACGATCATCGACCTGTGCCAGGCCAGACGCGGACGGCAGGACCGGATGCAGTACCTGTCAGCCGAGCGCGTGGAGCTCGTCTACACGGTCCCGCTCGCCGAGATCGTCATCGACTTCTTCGATCAGCTGAAGAGCCGGACGAAGGGTTACGCCAGCCTCGACTACGAGCCGGCCGGGACCGAGACCGCCAACCTCGTCAAGGTCGACCTGCTACTGAACGGCCAGCCCGTCGACGCCTTCTCCTCGATCATCCACCGCGCCCGTGCCGAGGAGTACGGCCGCCGTATGACCGAGAAGCTGAAGCAGATCATCCCCCGGCAACTGTTCGACGTGCCGATCCAGGCCGCGATCGGCGGCCGCATCATCGCCCGTCAGACGGTGAAGGCCAAGCGCAAGGACGTGCTCGCCAAGTGCTACGGCGGCGACATCACGCGCAAGCGCAAGCTCCTCGAGAAGCAGAAGGAGGGCAAGAAGCGCATGAAGTCGATCGGACGCGTCGAGATCCCCCAGGAGGCCTTCGTCTCGGCGCTCCGCCTCGACGAATAGGCGGCCCACCCCCCTGGTCCCCCGGATGTCCGGCTTCATCAGCACTCGGTAGAATCGAGTGCTGATCGGGGGTGTTCCCGGGCGGATCACCTTCCAGAGCGTGAGGCGGAAAAGACGTGGCGGCAGAGGACCAAGCGCTCGACGCGAGAAAGTCCACGATCCTGCGCAGGGTGATCTCGGAGCACATCCAGACCGGGCAGCCGATCGGCTCGGCCCACGTCGTGCGCGACGGGGAAATCGACGTCTCGGCGGCGACGGTGCGCTCGGACATGGCCGCCCTCGAGCGCGAGGGCTACCTCACGCACCCCCACACGAGCGCCGGGCGCGTCCCGACGGACAAGGGGTACCGCTTCTTCGTCGACCAGCTCGACGCCTCCGCCCTCGACCCGGCGCGCGAGGAACAGGTCGAGGCGTTCTTCGAACGCGCCCACGGCCAGCTCGAGCGGATGCTGCGCGACACCTCGCGCCTGCTCTCCCAGCTCACCGACTATGCCTCGGTCGTCGTCGCACCGACCCACGGGGCCCTCAGCGTCCGGTCGTCGCTGCTCACCCGGCTCGGGCCGCGCACGGCACTCCTGGTCGTGGTGCTCTCCGACGGCGCCGTCGAGCAGCGGTCGCTCGAGATCGACGGGGCGCTCACCGACGACGACGTCGAGCGGGCGAACCAGGCCCTGCGCGAGCAGCTGCCCGGCCAGACCCTCGGCCGCCTCGCGTCCCCGAAGACGTCGGGCAACGCCGCGGTCGACCGGCTCGTGCGGTCCTGCTGCGCCGTGCTCCCCGGGATCCCCGCCTCCGAGCCCGGCGACGAGGACGTCTACGTCGGCGGCGCCTCGCACATGGCGGACCAGTTCACCGCCGTCGACACGGTGCGCGAGGTGCTCGGGATCCTCGAGCAGTCCTTCGTCGTCGTCTCGCTGATCAGCGACCTGCTGGCCCAGGGGCGGTCGGTCGCGATCGGCGCCGAGAGCGGGCTGGCCTCGCTCGCCGAGTGCTCGCTCGTCGTCGCGCCCTACGAGGTCGGCAACGAGTTCGTGGGCACGATCGGGGTCCTCGGGCCGACCCGGATGAACTACCCGCAGGCCCTCGCGACCGTCGCTGTCGTGAGCCAGCGTCTCAGTCACGAGCTGTCGGGAAGCTAGGCCGCCCGGCATGGTGAACCGCTAGTGGCACAGGATTTCTACGAGCTGCTCGGCGTGGCGCGCACCGCGACCGAGGAGGAGATCAAGCGCGCCTACCGGCGACTCGCCCGCGAGCTCCACCCCGACACGAGCGGTGACGCCGAGTCCGAGGCGCGCTTCAAGGAAGTCACCGTCGCCTACGAGACCCTGCGGGACCCGGAACGCCGTCGCCGCTACGACATGTTCGGCCCGGAGGGCGAGCGCCTCGGCCAGCAGGGCCAGGGCGACGTCTTCACGGCGGGGTTCGGCGACCTGTTCAACGCCTTCTTCGCCGGCAGCGGGTTCGGGGCCACGACCGCCAACACGACCCGGCGCGGCGAGGACGTCGAGGTGACTCTCGATCTGCGCTTCGAGGACGCCGTGTTCGGCGCGGAGCGGCCGATCACGTTCCGCGGCGTCGTCGCCTGCGCGACGTGCTCGGGATCCGGAGCCCAGCCGGGGACGAGCCCCGTCACCTGCACCCAGTGCGGCGGCTCCGGCCAGCAGCGCCGAGTGCGCCAGTCGATCCTCGGCCAGATCGTGAGCACCACGCCGTGCAACCGCTGCCGGGGAATTGGCGAGGTCATCGAGTCGCGCTGTGCGGACTGCCGGGGCGACGGCCGTCGCCTCGACGAACGGACGATCACCGTCGACGTGCCCAGCGGCGTCGACAACGGCACGACGCTGCGCATCACCGGCGCGGGCGCGCCGGCCGTGCGCGGTGGCATCCCCGGGGATCTCTACGTCCACGTCCGGGTTGCGCCGCACGCCAGATTCGAGCGCTCCGGAACCGATCTCGTCACCGCCGAGCACCTGTCGATGGCGCAGGCCGCGCTCGGCGCCGAGATCGACATCGAGACCCTCGACGGGACCGTGACGATCACGGTCCCGCCCGGAACCCAAACCGGCCGGGTCGTCCGGCTGAAAGGACGCGGCGTACCCGAGGTGCGGGGGCGCAACCGCGGCGACCTCCACGTCCAGATCGTCGTCGACACGCCGACGGGCCTCACGAAGGACCAGGAGCGCCTGCTGCGAGAGTTCGCCGCCCAGCGGGGCGAGGAGCTCGCTTCCGAGGAGCCCGGCATCATCTCCCGCATCCGGTCGAGCTTCGGCTGACCGGCGCAGATCCCCGGGTCCCGGCCATCGCGCACCCCGATCTCGCCTTCCTCCGTCGGGCCGCGGCGTTGGTCTTCGTCGCCGACCTCGGCCTGCCCGAGCTCGGGCCCGACGACGCCCACCACCTCGCCGACGTGCTCCGTCTCGGCGACGGCGACACGATTGTCGCCGCCGACGGCAGCGGCTCGTTCCGGCTGTGCCGGCTCGAGCTCGGCGCCGCCGGGCCGGCGCGACCCGGTCGCCCCCGTGTCCGCCCCGCCCGGCTGACCGCGGACGGCCCCGTGACGGCGGGCACGCCGTCACCGCCGCCACTGACCGTCGGATTCGCCCTGCAGAAGGGCGAACGACCGGAGTGGGCCGTCCAGAAGCTCACCGAGCTCGGCGTCGACCGCATCGTCACCTTCACGACGGCGCGCACCGTCGTGCGACCCGACGAGGCGGGGGCCGCGCGGCGGACCGTGCGCCTCCAGCGCATCGCGCGTGCGGCCGCCGCGCAGTGCCGACGGCTGACCCTGCCCGCCGTAGAGGGCCCCGTGCCGTACGAGACGGTGCTCGCCGGATCGCCTGCCGGGCTCGTCGTCGCCGAGCCAGGTGGCCCGCCGATGACGGCCAGCACGACGTGTGTCCTCGTCGGCCCGGAGGGCGGATTCACCCCTGAGGAACTCGCGCTCGCACCGGGCCTCGTCGGCCTGGCGGACACGGTGCTGCGCGCCGAGACCGCCGCCGTCGTGGCGGGCGCCTTCCTCGTGGCCCTCCGCGCCAAGCGGCTGCACCCGGGATAGCCCGCCCCGCTCTCCGCCGACAATCTCGCGCCACGCTCCGTGGTGGACTACCGTAAGCCCAAACCGCGATCGGGCCGGGGCCCCGACGCAACCCGCCGAGATCAGCCCTAGAACCGCGATGAGTGACTTCCGAGGTCAAAGCGTCGGCATCGAGAACAGTTACGCCGAGACGGTCGGCGTCCGACTGCGGGCCGTGCGTCGCCAGAAGCACCTTTCGCTCCAGGCGGTCGAGGCCGCCTCGGGCCAGGAGTTCAAGGCCTCGGTCCTCGGCGCCTACGAACGGGGCGAACGCGCGATCTCCGTCCCGCGGCTGCGCCGCCTCGCCCAGATCTACGACGTGCCGCTCGACCAGCTCCTGCCCGGCAGCCGGGAGGGGGCGGCGACGCTCGAGACGGAGCCGCTGACCCGGGCGCCGCACGAGACGAAGATCCGCATCGACCTCGTGCGTCTCAAGGCGACGAAGGGGCCCGAGGCGGAGGCACTGCAACGCTTCCTCACCAAGGTCCAGCTCGACCGCCAGGACTTCAACGGCCAGGTGCTCACCTTCCGCGCCGACGATCTACGCGTCATCGGCGCCACCTTCGGCCTCGGCGCCCTCGAGATGGTCGAGAGGCTGCAGTCGCTCGGCCTCATCTACGCCGCCTAGTGCCAACCCGCGCCTGCGAGGGCGTGGCCGGTGAGTTTGGCGTCTACGTCCACATCCCGTTCTGCACCCACCGCTGCGACTACTGCGCTTTCGCGACCTGGACAGGCAGGTCCGCCCTCGTCGAGCCCTACGTGGCGGCCTGCATCACCGAGATCTGCCGCGCCCAGGCGGTCGGGCCCTGGCGGCCGGCGACGTCCGTCTATGTGGGCGGCGGGACGCCGTCGCTCCTCCCTCCCGCGCTGCTCACCCGGCTTCTCGACGCCATCGAGCGAGCACCGGGTGCCGAGGTGACGGTCGAGGCGAACCCCGAGACGACGACCGGCGAGTTCCTGCGGGCCGCGCGGGCCGCCGGCGTGACCCGGATCTCGCTCGGAGTGCAATCCCTCGTCACCCGGGTGCTCGCCGACCTCGGACGCCGCCACAGCCCGGGTTCGGTCGCGCGGGCCGTCGGCCTCGTCGGCGAGGCGGGATTCGCGACCTACAGCGTCGACGTCGTCTACGGGTCCGTCGCCGAGAACGACGACGACCTCGCCGCCACCCTCGACGGTCTGCTCGCCCTCGACCCGGCGCCGCCGCACGTGAGCGCCTACGCCCTCACCGTGGAGCCCGGGACGCCGCTGGCGCGCGACCCCGCCCGCCACCCCGACGACGACACCGAGGCCGATCGCTACGAGCTCGTCGACGAGATGCTCGGCACCGCCGGGCTCGACTGGTACGAGATCTCGAACTGGGCCCGACCCGGCCACGAGTGCCGTCACAACCTCGCCTGCTGGCGCGGGGCCGACTACCTCGGCTTCGGCTGTGCGGCACACAGCCACCTGGCCGGGCACCGCTTCGCCAACGTCGCCTCGCCCGAGCGGTACATCGACCGGGTCCGCGACGGCGTCCCGGCGGTCGCGATGAGCGAGCGCCTCGACCCCGCGGCACGCGAGCTCGAGAGCCTGCAGCTCGCCCTGCGCACCCGCGACGGCGTCCCCGCGGCAGCGCTCCCCGACTCGGGTGAGCTCGCCGGCCTCGTCGCGCGCCGCGCGGGGCGCGCCGTGCTCACCCGGCGCGGTCGGCTGCTCGCCAACGAGGTCGCGATCCGGTTGCAGCCTCCGCCGGGAACCGCCGGCGGGCCGGGCGGAGGGGCCAGCGGGCGGGCCTGCGCACATGCTGCAGGCGGATGACATGAGACGCTACGAGCTGCATGATAGGGTGGTATGATTCCTCCTGTGACAGAGGGCACCATCTGGATGAGCACGAAGCAGGCCTCGGCCTATCTCGGGGTCAACCTACGCACGCTCTACCGGTTCATCGACGAGGGCGAGCTGCCAGCTTTCAAGTTCGGGCGCGTCATCCGCCTCCGGCAAAACGACGTCGAGGCGTTCGTCGAGTCGGCGAGGATCACGCCGGGCAGCCTCGAGCACCTCTACCCCGAGCCGACACGCCGGGCCACCCGCTGAGAACCGGGTGCCCCGGCTCGGGCGCGACGCGACCCGGCCGGCGTCGGCGATCCCCCACCGGGCGGGTGTTCGCGCGAACCCCCCGGGGCCCACTGGTACCCTCGGGGCGGTAGACGTGTCCGAAACCCAGATCAAGTACCAGGTCCCCGGCAACGACCTCATGGCCGCGCTGCTCGGCGAGCGAGACGAGCTCCTCCTGCTCGTCGAGCGGGAGTTCGCCGACACGACGATCCGCGTGCGCGGCAACGAGATCACGATCGATGGTCCCAACGCCGAGGCCGTGGAGAAGATCTTCCGCGAGCTCGTCGCGCACCTCGAACGTGGCCAGTGGGTCGACGCCGCGCACGTCGGACGGACGATCGAGATGGTGAAGTCCGACGTCGTCCCCTCCGAGGTGATCGCCGCCGAGGTGCTGCGATCCTCCGCCGGGCGGCCGGTCCGGCCGATGACCGCGGGCCAGCGCCGCTACGTCGACGCCATCGCGACGAACACGATCACCTTCGGGATCGGCCCCGCCGGGACCGGCAAGTCCTACCTCGCCGTCGCGGCAGCGGTCCGGGCGCTGCAAGCCAAGGAGGTCCACCGGATCATCCTCGCCCGTCCCGCCGTCGAGGCCGGGGAGCGGCTCGGCTTCCTGCCAGGCGACCTGATGGCCAAGGTCGACCCCTACCTGCGCCCCCTCTACGACGCCCTCTACGACATGCTCGAGCCCGAGGGGACCCAGCGCCTCATCGAGCGGGGCACGATCGAGATCGCGCCGCTCGCTTTCATGCGGGGCCGCACGCTCAACGCCAGCTTCGTCATCCTCGACGAGGCCCAGAACACGACGCCCGAGCAGATGAAGATGTTCCTCACCCGGATCGGCTTCGGGACGAAGGCGGTCGTCACCGGTGACATCACCCAAATCGACGTCGCCGGGGGGCGCTCCGGGCTGGTCGGCATCAGCGAGATCCTCGGGCCCATCGACGGCGTCGGCTTCGTCCGGCTCGGCGAATCCGACGTCGTGCGCAACCGCATCGTGCGGGCCATCGTCTCCGCCTACGAGCGGCACGACGACACCGCGCCGGTCAGGTCGGGGCCGTGACAGCCGTCGAGGTCTTCGTCGCCAACGAGCAGGCCGAACGCGAGATCGACTGCCCGCGCTGGGCCGAGCTCGCGCGCCGCGTGCTCGCCGTCGAAGGGGTGCGCGGGGACGCCGAGCTCAGCGTGCTCTTCGTCGACGAGGCCGCGATCGCCGCGTTGAACGAGCGCTTCCTCGAGGTCGCCGGGCCGACGGACGTGCTCGCCTTCCCGATCGACGACGACCAGCTGGTCCTCGGCCGCTCCCCGGACAACGGCGGTTCCGGTCCGGGGTGGGAGACCGCCGAGGGCGGCTCGGCCCCGATCCTCATCGGCGACATCGTGATCTGCCCCGAGGTCGCCTGGCACAACGCGCCCAGTCACACCGGCAGCTTCGACGACGAGATCGCGCTCCTCCTCGTCCATGGGACCCTCCATCTGCTCGGCATGGACCACGAACGGCCCGACGAGGCCGAGGCGATGGAGGCCCGCGAACAGCAGCTCCTCGACGAGCTCTTCCGCCCCCAGGGCGCCTGATGCTGGCGGCGTCGTTCGGCGTGGCCGACGGCGGCGTCGTCGCCGCCGTCCTCGTCCTCATCGCGCTCTCGGCCGTGTTCGCCCTCGCCGAGACGAGCCTCGTCCGCACGAGCCAGGCCCGCGCCCGCTCGCTCGAGGAAAAGGGCCGGCACGGTTCGAAGTCACTGCGACGGCTCGTCGAGAACCCCGAGCACTTCCTCGCGCCGCTGCTGCTGCTCGTCCTCATCTGCCAGCTCGTCGCGGCGAGCCTCGTGGGCGACGAGGCGTCGCGCCTGTTCGGCACGCTCGGCCTCACCGTGGCGATCGTCTTCGAGATCGTCGTCATCTTCGTGTTCGCCGAGGCGATCCCCAAGCAGTGGGCGGTCCGTCACGCCGACCGCGCCGCCCTGTTCGCGGCGCCGTTCGTGACGACACTCATCAACTTCCCCCCGATCCGGGTCGTCGCGTCGCTCCTCATCGGGCTGGCCCACCGCGTGACGCCCGGGCACGGCACCGACGTCGAGCCCGAGGTCACCGAGTCCGAACTCCTCGCCCTCGCCGACGTCGCCGTCGACGAGGACGTGATCGAGGACGAGGAGCGCGAGCTCATCTCGTCGATCATCGACTTCGGCGACACAATCGTGCGGGAGGTGATGGCCCCGCGTCCCGACGTCGTGGCGGTCGACGCGGCGACGAGTGCCGGCGCCGTCCTCGAGCGGGCGATGGTCTCCGGACTCAGTCGGATCCCGGTCTACGCCGCCTCGCTCGACGACGTCATGGGCATCGCGTACACCCGCGACGTCGTGCGCGCCGTGCACGGGGGCCGAGCCGAACAGCCCATCGGGCAGCTGTGCCGGCCGGCGCACTTCGTGCCGGAGACCAAGCGCGTGGCGCCGTTGCTGCGGGAGATGCAGTCCGAGCAGTTCCACCTCGCCATCGTCGTGGACGAATATGGGGGCACGGCGGGTGTCGTCACGCTCGAGGACCTCCTCGAGGAACTCGTCGGCGAGATCGCCGACGAGTTCGACGCGGACGACCCCCTCATCGAGCCGCTCGACGGCGGGAGCTTCATCGTCTCGGGCCGCATGGCCCTCGACGAGGTGAACGAGATCCTCGACGCCGACCTGCCCGCCGGCGTGTGGGACACCGTCGCCGGCCTCTTCCTCCACCTCCACGGGCGCGTCCCCGCCGAGAACGAGGCGGTCACGGCCGACGGCTACACCCTCGTCGCCGAGCGGGTGCAGCGCCGGCGCATCGACAAGGTGCGGATCACCCCCCGCCCGCCGGGCGGGGGCGGGGACGAAGCCGGCCGCGACGAGACCGACCGGTGACCCCGGATCCCGCGCCGGGCTCAGGGGACGCGGCGGGCGGCGCCGACGGGGGGGCGTTCCGCTCAGGCTTCGTCGCCGTCGTCGGGCGACCGAACGTCGGCAAGTCGACGCTTTGCAACCGGATCGTCGGCACCAAGGTCTCGATCACGGCGAGGACGCCGAACACGACCAGACGGCGCGTGAGGGGCGTGCTGAACGGGCCCGACTACCAGGCCGTCTTCGTCGACACGCCCGGGATGCACAAACCCCGTTCCACGCTCGGCGAACGGCTCAACTCCACCGCCGCCGCGGCGCTCGACGGGGTGGACGTGTGTGTCCTCGTCGTCGACGCGACGGCGCCCATCGGGCCGGGTGACCGGTTCATCGCGGCGCGCCTGCCCGCCGGGGTCGTCGTCGCGGTGAACAAGGTCGACGTGGCCCCGGCGACCACGACGCTCACCCAGCTCGAGCGGGCCGCGGCCCTCCTCGGGTTGGACGACGCCGAGTACTTCCCCGTCTCGGCCCGAACCGGCCGCGGCGTCGCCGCCCTCACGGCGCACCTCGTCGGCCGGCTGCCGGCCGGTCCCCGCTACTACCCCGAGGGGGTCGTGAGCGACGTCCCCGAGGCCTTCTTCGTCGCCGAGCTCGTGCGCGAGCAACTGCTGAAGATCGTGCGCGACGAGCTCCCGCACTCGATCGCCTGCCGCATCGTCGAATGGGAGTGGCCGTACATCCGCTGCGAGATCTCCGTCGAGCGCCCGAGCCAGCGCGCGATCGTCGTCGGCCACGACGGCGCGGTGCTGAAAGCGGTCGGGACGGCGGTGCGTCGCGAGCTCGAGCCCGGCTGTTACCTCGATCTCCACGTCGTCGTCGAGCGCGACTGGCAGCGCCGGGTCGACGCGATCGAACGCCTCGGCTACTGAGCGGGCCCGTCGGCAAGGGACCGGAGGAACTCCTCGGCGACGGGGCGTTCCTTGGTCCGCCTCATCGGCGGTAGCGCCCGGATGAGCTGCCAGCGGTAATTGCCTGTCGCCAGCCGCGAGTCGAGAACGGCGACCACGCCGCGGTCGGAGGCCGTGCGGATCAGCCGGCCGACACCCTGGGCGAGCAGCGTCGCCGCCCGCGGGAGGTCGATCGTCGCGAAGGCGTCGCGCCCGGCGCGCTCCCGGCGGGCGGCGATCAACGGGTCGTCGGGCCGGGGGAACGGGATCCGGTCGATGGCGACGAGCGAAAGCGTCGGCCCCGGGACGTCCACCCCCTGCCAGAACCCCATCGTCGCGAAGAGGCACGCCGCGGGTTCCGCGGCGAACCGGGCGAGCAGTGCGGTCTTGCCGAGGTCGCCCTGGACGAGGAGCGGGAAGGCGAGGCGTGGTCGCAACGCCTCCACGGCGCGATTCATCGCGCCGAGGCTGGTGAACAGGGCAAGCGTCCGGCCGCCCGCCGCGGCAATGAGACAGGCGAGCTCATCGTGGATCGCCCGCTCGGCATCGTCGGCCCGCCGGTCCGGCAGGTGGGCCGCGCAGTAGAGCAGGGCGTGCTCGTCGAAGGCGAACGGGCTGCCGACGTCGATCACGTCGACCTCGTCGGGCGGCGCGCCGAGGCGGACCGCCAGGCCCGGCGGGATCGTCGCGCTCGTGAGCACGATCGTCTGGCGGGCGAACAGTCGCTCGGCGAGCGTCGGCGCGATGTCGATCGGCGCGACCCGCAACGCCGGACGCGCCCCCTTGTCGACCCAGGCGACATCGTCGTCGTCGGACCCGACGAGCCGGTCGATGTCGCCCCGCAGGTGTCCCGCGGCGAGCATCGCCCGCATTGCCGGCTGGGCGTCGTCCCCGGCGCCGCCACCGCCGGACCCGGCGAGCTCGCCGAGATCCGCCTCGAGCCGCTCGAGACGGGCGCGCGCGAGGGCGAGCACTTCGCCGAGGTCCCCGCCCGGCCCGCCGACAAGCCGTTCCTCGGGGCAACCGACCAGGGCCTCCTCGAGCCGCTCTCCCAAGCCCGCGACGTCGTCGACGGCGCGGGCGCGCGCCCGCGGGCCCCCCGGGAGGGCGGCACGGGCCGCGGCGGCGACGGCGCGGAGCCGCCAGGCCCCAATCGACACGCCGAGAGCCTCGGTCACGATCTCCTCGAGCGCGTGAGCCTCGTCGACGATGAGCACGTCGTGGGGGGGCAACACCGCTCCTTCGCTCGCGATATCGGCGCCTAGCAGATGGAGGTTCACGACGACGACGTCCGCCGCCTGCGCCGCGGCCCGGGCCCGCTCGGCGAAGCACTCGGCTCCCGACGGGCATCGGAAGGCGCCGGGGCACTCGTCCGCCGTCACGCTCAGCGTGGACCACAGCTTCTGGTCCGGTTCGGCTTCGAGCTCGGCCCGGTCACCCGTCGCGGTCCGCTCGGCCCATGCGAAGATCCGCCGGACCTGCGCCGCCCGCTCGCCGGGCGCCGGGTCGTCGGCCCCGAGCACGCCCTGGGTCCCGGCGAGACGGGACTCGCCGAGCCGCTGCCGGCAGAGATAGTTCGCGCGGCCCTTCAGCACGCTCGACGAGAACAGCCGCAGCCCCGCCGCGCGGACGAGCGGGATGTCCTTGTCGGCGAGCTGGTCCTGCAGCGCCTTTGTCGCCGTCGCCACGACAACGTGCTTGCCCGAGAGGACAGCGGGGACGAGGTAGGCGAGCGACTTGCCGGTCCCGGTGCCGGCGGCCACCGAGAGGTGGCGCGACGTTCCGATCGACTCCGCCACGGCGTTAGCCATCGAGAGCTGGCCGTCACGCACCTCACCACCGCCGGGGAGCCGGGCGGTGACCCGCCCGAGCGCCTCGGCCGCCGTCAGGGTCGCCACGCCGGAAGCGTAGGTTCCGCCGCTCCCCGGCCCGACCAGGAGCTGCCCGGGCCGGTCACGTCAGCGCGGCAATGAGCTCGGCCCGGGCGTCGGCCGCCGCCGCGTCGACGTCGTCGAACTCGTACTCGACGGCGGTTCCCGGGGGGGCGAGGAACAGGAGGACGACGCGGTCGACGCGCCGGCCGAGCGCGAGATCCAGCGCGAGCGCGTAGGCCCCGGCCTGCAGCCGGTAGCGGCGGGCCGCGGCCGGCACGTCCGCTCCGCTCGAGAGCCGGTCGGTCTTGTAGTCGACGACGACGAGGCGGTCACCGTCGACAAAGCACAGGTCGAGCACGCCCTCCAGCACGCCGGCGGCGACCGGAACCGTGACGGGCAGCTCACGCCAGCACCTCTCCGCCGCGACGGCGGCCCTGACGACCGAGGTGCCGAGTGCGGAGCGCACGTACGTCGCCACCTCGCCGGCCCGGTCGGCGCAACCCTCCCGGGCGGCTTCGTCGGCAGCGAGCTCGTCGAGGCCCCGACCCGCCGCGAGATCGACCCGCTGCAGCACGCCGTGCACCGCCCGACCGAAGCTCGTCGCCGCCCGACGGGACCTCCAGCGCGCCCGGTCGGCCGGCTCGTCCTCGGCCGTCGCCCAGCGCGTCGGACCGGTCCACGGTTCGCGATCGCCGAACGCGGCAAGGTCGGTCGCGGCCATGCTCGTCGGGCGTGCCGCCCGTACCGTGATCACCTCCCGTTCGGCGCGCCAGACGCGAAACGCCTCCTCGGTCGTGGCGGGACCCCGGGGCGCGGGCGGCCGTCCCGGGCGCCTTCCGATCACCCCCGCCGTGGCACCGAGGGACGAACCGTCCAGGAACTGTCCCTGGAGGTCCCCGAGGCGCGCCGCCACGCGCTCGGCGAGCGACAGCCGCTCACCCGTCGCGGCAGAGCGGTGGAGCGACACGACGAGGTGGTCGCGTGCCCGGGTCATCGCCACGTAGCCGAGACGGAGCTCCTCCGCCTCGGCCTCGGCGAGTTCGGCCTCGGCACAGGCGGCGAAACCGGATGTCTCGATGCCGCGGCGCAACCGGACCTCGGCCCGGCCCGAAGGGTCGAAGAGGACCGTGGCACGCGCCGTCGGGCTCCGCTGGTTGCCACCCAGCTCGGAGACGACGACGATCGGGAACTCGAGTCCCTTGGCGGCGTGGATCGTCAGGATCCGCACGGCATCGTCGGCCTCGCTCGTCACCGATTCCCTGGCCCGGGCTCGCCCCTTGGCCTGGCGCGCCATCCACTCCAGCATCTCGGCGATCGAGCCTCCGCCCGACTCGACAAACGCGCGTGCCTGGTCGACGACGAAGTGGAGCCGGCGGACCGCCTCCCCCCCGTGCCGCCCCAGCGCGGCGAGCTCGAAGGCCTCGAGATCCCGCACGACGGCCTCGAGCGTGCCGACGAAGCCCAAGCGGTGGCGGCACGCCGCGATCGCCGCCAAGCGGCGGAGCGCGGCGGCCACGGGATCCCCGGGGTCAACCGCGGGGCACGGTTCGAGGCTCCAGGTGCCGCCCCGGCGGTGGTAGCGGAGCAGGTCGTCGTCGCCGCAAGCGAGCAGCGGCGTTCGCAACGCGGCGATGATCGCCGCCTCGTCGCCCGGGGAATCGACGGCGCGCAGGCACGCGAGCAGATCCCGCACCTCCGGCGAGGCGTAGATGAGCGAGGTCGAGTCGACCCGGTACGGGATGTCCGCCGAGTCGAGCGCCGCTTCGAGCTCGCCGAGACCGCTGCGGCGGGTGACGAGGATCGCGATGTCGCCGAAGCGCGCGGCACGGACCTCGGGGGCGGTTCCGACGGGCCATCCCTCACGCACGGCCGCGGTGACGATGCCGGCGATGTCGGCCGATTCGCGCAGCCGTCGTTCGTGGGCGGAAAGCTTCGGTGCCGCCTCGACACCGAGGACGGTGACGGGCACCCGGTCGCCCGGGCCGCGGTGCGCGACGAGCGGCGTGTAACCCGCACCGTTGGGGCCGGCCGGCACAAGAGCCTCCGCGCCGGCGAGCAGTGGCGTGAACACGCCGTTCACGAAGCCGATCACGCCGGGGACCGACCGGAAGTTCGTCGTCAGCCGGACCGGACCCGCTGGGACGAGCTTGCCCATCGCGGTGGTGTAGAGCTCGGGCTTGGCGCCCCGGAAGCGGTAGATCGACTGATGGGGATCGCCGACGAAAAAGAGCTTCCCCGGGACCGTCTTCCCGGACGCATCGGCCCCGAGGAGTCGGACGATGTCGAGCTGGATCGGATCGGTGTCCTGGAACTCGTCGACGAGGATGTGGCTGTAGCGCGCGCTCACCTGCCGGCGCACGCCCGCGTCCGCCTCGAGCAGGTCGCGCGCGAACACGAGGAGGTCGTGGAAGCACAGCTCCCCCGCACGCCGGCGCTCCCCGGCGGCCGCGACGGCCGCCGCCCCGAGTCGCTCCACGAGCGCGTCGAGCACCACGTGGCGCAACCGGTCCACCTGCGCCGACCGCATCCCCTCCAGGACATCGACCTCGGTGCGCACGTCGGCGACCGCGAGGTCCGTCCAGTCCTCCTTGCGGCCTTTGTTGCCCGTCTTCCAGGGGCCGATCGAACAGAGCCACTCGAGGCGGTCGGCCCAGTCGGTGAGCCCACGCGCCCTGTCGAGCTCGGCCTCGATCCGCCCGAGCAACGCCACCAGCCTGTCGGCGTCGCTCCGGCACGCCCCGCGCCGGGCGCTAGCGGCGTGCATCGCGTCGATCAGGGTGCCCGTGGCGGCTTCGACCTCGCCGATGAGGACCCCGGCCGAGAGCACGGGGACCGGGGCGTGATTTCGGTAACGGTCCCATGCGACGTCGATCTCGAACGCGAGCCGCCGGAGGTGGCCGAGTGTGACGCCGATCGCCAGTGCCGCGGTAACGAGCACCTCGGCCCCCGAGTCGTCGAGCAACGCGTCGAGGAACACCCCGAAGCGACGCTCGAAGTCCGTTTCGGCCTGGATCTCGTCGAGGACCCGGAAGCGCAACGGCAGCCCGGCGACGAGCGGGTGCTCGAGCAGGATCCGCTGGGCGAACCCGTGGATCGTCGTCATCGAAGCGTTGTCGAGCTCGTGGACCGCCATCCTCGCCCAGTCGCCCCCGGGGGTCACCGACTGCTCGACGAGCCGGTCGTGGATCCGCTCCCGCAGGTCCGCCGCGGCCGCCTCCGTGAACGTGATCGCGGCGATCTCACCGAACGAGGCGCGCCCCGTCGCCGCGAGTGCGAGCACCCGGCGCACGAGCTCGCTCGTCTTGCCCGTCCCGGCACCTGCCTCGACGAAGAGCGTCGCGTCGAGATCCTCCCGGATGGCGCGCCGCGCCGCCTCATCGGTCATCGGCCGCGGCTCAGGCATCAGCCGTCTCCAGCTCGACGAGCCCGACGTAGCCGGCGAGCGGTGGTGCCGCCCGTGCGACCTGCCAGAGCACCTCCCGCTCGGTGGGACACACCGAGTCGAAGTCGCAGCAACTGCAGTGCTCGAAGGTGTTCTGCCGGGGCGCGCCCGGGTGGAACGGGAAGCAGCCCGCCGCGACCGTCCCGACGAGCAGCTCGAGAACCTCCTCCGTGCGGTCGATCGTCCCGTCGTCGAGCTCGACCTCGACCTTGACGTCCGGCTCGTCGATGAATCGGAAGCTCGCCCGTACCGGGACCGACTCGCCGCCGCCGGCAAGGTGGGCGCGCGCCGCGAGGGCGTAGATCGGCAGCTGGAGATGGCGGCCGCCGTCCACCGGATCGGCCTTGATGACCTTGTACGACGACGCCCTGCCGGTCTTGTAGTCGATGACGTCGAGCGACCCGTCGGGCCGGCGGTCGACGCGGTCGATCTTGCCGCGGAAGCTGAGTGACCTCCCCCCCACGGCGAAGCTGACCGGCGGAATCGTGGAGGTGCCGAAGAGCCACTCGACGGCGATCGGCGTCGCGGCGCGCCGGCGGCGGGTCTCGGCGTCGCCCGCCCGCTCAGCCTCGAGCCTCGCGACCAGCTCACGGCGTGTCCTCGTCCACAGGACCCGCTTGCCCGTCCGGCCGAGCCGTTCGAAGCGACCACAGACCTCCGCCGCGATGTCCGCCAGCCGCGCCGCCGCGCCGGGCGGGCTGCCCTCGAGGGCCTCCGGCCAGTCGATGATCGCCCGCATGTAGCCCTCGAGTACCTCGTGGGCGATCTGGCCGCGGTCCCGGGGGTCGATCTCAACCCGACGTTCGGGCGGGTCGATCACCTCACAGCGGAGTTCGTGAGCGAGGAAGTAGCGGAACGGGCAGACGGCGAACTCCTCGAGGGTGGTCGCTGACATGACCTCACCGGCGAGTCCGTCGACACCCACCCCGGTCTCGATCCGCCCGGCGAAGCGGCCGAACGAACGGGCGCTCCGCGCCGTGACAACCCGACTGCCGGCGGCGAGGTGTGGCGAAGCCTCGACGAGGAACGACGGACTGCCGCTTCGGCGGGATGCGCCCAGCGCGACGAGGGTCGCGCTGACGAGCTCAGCCTCGCCGATCGCCGGAACCGTGCCCGCCGCCACGGACTCCAGGACAGTGGCCAAGCTCGGCACGGGGTGCGCGGCGGCGTTCCGCGCGATGAAGCGGGACCGGATCCGGGCGCGACCGTCGCGCGAGTCGCGGTCGCGTCTCGCCAACACCGTCCTTTCCGCCCCGAACGCCGCGACGAGGAGCCGACGGCGATCGCGCTCGACCACGCGAACGGGACTGGCGGCCTCCAACCCGACCTGCTCGCGTTCCTCCGCGGACAGGACGACGCTCGCGCGCGCCCGGCGCGGCATCTCGCCCTCGACACAGCCGAGCACCACCGCGAGGTCGAGCCCGACGCCCGCGGCGGAATCCACCGGGCCGACCATGATCCCTTGGGACAGTCGGCCCTCCGGTGGCGCGGCACGCTCGAGCGCGGAGGCAAGCGCCCGGGCGAAGCGGGCGAGATCGGGTCGACTGTCGACACCATCGAGCACCTCGAGCTCACCGAGCGTGTCGACCA
This sequence comes from Acidimicrobiaceae bacterium, assembly GCA_003159795.1. GTDB lineage: Bacteria > Actinomycetota > Acidimicrobiia > Acidimicrobiales > Bog-793 > Bog-793. The sequence continues at coordinate 22,222 of PLPK01000065.1, forward strand.
CCGCGGACGCGACGTGACCGTCGGATCCGTCGACCGCCGGGTCCTCCTCGCCGGGCACCAGGTAGCGGGCGAGCATCTCCCGCGACCACGCGGCGAATCCCGCCCAGCGGTTGAGCGCGGTGGCCACACGGCACGCCTCGTCGAGCTCGCCGACGAACCGACCCAGGGAGACCGCCGCCGCCAGCAGGCGATCCCAGCCCTTCGAGCCGGCACCCGGGTCCATCGTCGGCGCCCCGTCGTCGAACCCGCCCTTCTCACGGAGCTGTCGCCGGCTCTCCTCGGCGAGCGCGTCGAGATGGCGCCGCCACTCAGCAACGTCGCCGCCGACGACGCCGGCGAGGCGCGAGACCCGCTCCCAATCACCAACGGGTACGGGCTGCCCGTCGGACTGTCGCAACGGCGCCGTACGCAACCAGGCCATGACGGCGGCACGTTCCAGACCCGATGCCGCGAGCCCCAGGAGCCCGGTGAGCACCCTCGCCGTCGACGAGTCGGCGATCCGGTCGGGCGAGGGGCCGTTCCAGCGGATCCCCGCTTCGTCGAGCGCTCCCGCGATAAGCCGGCGGTACGGGTCCCGCGCCGAGAACAGCAGAGCCACACCCTCGGGCGCGCCGCCCGAGGCGAGATGCTCGACGACAAGACGGACCGCGGCGCGCGTCTCGGACTCGGCGTCGGGAGCCTCGAGGGTCTCACCGACGGGGATCGGACCGTCCGGATCCGGTTCGGGCGCGTCAACTGGTACGTCGCCGACGAGCTGGAATCCGGCGGCGCACAGGGTGTCACCCAACTCGCGGACGGGCGCGTTGGCGGCGCCGTCGCCGACGACTCCCAGCAGGAGCAGGAGATCGCACGCCCCGGCGACCGCCTCGAGCAGACGCGCCTCGGCGGGGCGCACCTGTTCTGGCAGGTGGACGACGAGATGGACGAAGTCTCTGCCGTGTTGACCCCGGCCGACCTCGGCGATGGCCGCGTCGACGAGATCGACGTCATCGAACCAGCCCCCGCTGAGTCGCTCCCGCATCGACGCGCACAGCGCCGAGAGGTCGCGGCCGCGGGGGCCAACCGTGGCGAGGCGCGCGAACCCGTCGGCCCCGAGCTGGCGCACCTCCTTGTAGATGTCGACGAGCTCCTCCTCGGTCGAGGGGTGCTCGCGCACGGCGGCGAGAAACGCCGGACGCTCGCGCAGCGCGGCCCGGGCAGCGGCCCCGAGTGCGGCCCGCGTCAGCGGGCGGCGGCTCCCGAGCCGGCAGGCCTGGCCGCCCAGCTCCTCGGCGAGATCGGCCGGCACGAGGAAGCGCAGGTTGACAAGCCCGCGCACACCACCGGGGCGCGGCCGGGCCGCCAACCGGTGGCGCAGGAAGCGGGCCGCCCGCGCCGAGGGCGCGATGACGACGACCGGCGCAGTCGGGTCCCCCAGCTGGAACTCGTCGACAGCGGCGCCGAGCTCCTCGAAAGCGGGCGTCCCGTAACCGACGAAGCGAACACGTCCCGGCACCCCGGCGAGCCTACGGCCCGGCTACGACGACGGCTGGTTGGCCTGGCGAGCCCGCTCGCACCCGCGGTAACCGGCGCCCGACCGGTCGCCGGTGACGGTTGTGGGTTTGTTGGCTGGTTCCACCTGGCCGACGCGAGTGCGGGTGGTTTTCCAGCCCGTCCGGTTCGAATCCGGCCACGCCCGCCCGGCGTGAGATTCGGCGGGCCGGGCAGGCGGGAAGGAGGCGACCGGTCCAACACCGCTGCTACCCGCCCCCCGGAACCCGAGCGGCGACCCTGGACCGGCCGTCGGCGGGACTAGCTTCGCTGTAGTGCCAAGTACCCCGTTCGTCGAGGGTGTCGATCCGGACCACGTCCCACGTCACGTCGCGGTCGTCATGGACGGCAACGGGCGCTGGGCAACCCAACGTGGGCTCGCCCGCACCGCCGGACACGCCGCCGCCGAGGAGGCCCTCATCGACACCGTCGACGGCGCGCTCGAGCTCGGCGTCAAGTGGTTCACCGTCTACGCCTTCTCGACGGAGAACTGGCGCCGTCCACCCGACGAGGTGCGGTTCCTCCTGAACTACCCCGAGGGCGTCCTGCTGCGCAACCGCGACGACCTGAACGCCAAGGGAATCCGGATCCGCTTCGCGGGACGCCGGGACAGGCGCGTACCACGGCGCCTGCTGCGCCAGATGGAAGATGCCGAGGAGCTCACCGCCAAGAACAAGCGGATGACCTTCACGATCTGTTTCAACTACGGCGGGCGCGCCGAGATCATCGACGCCGTCCGCTCGCTCGTCGCCGACAACGTCTCGGCGAACAAGCTCGACGAGCGCCACTTCCGTGCCCATCTGTACTTCCCCGACATGCCCGATCCGGACCTCGTCGTGCGCACCTCGAGCGAGTTCCGGATCTCCAACTTCCTGCTCTGGGAAATCGCCTACTCCGAACTCGTCTTCACCGACGTCCTGTGGCCCGACTTCCGCCGCGGGGACCTCTTCGAGGCCGTGCGCGAGTACCAGCGCCGGGAGCGCCGCTACGGGGGGATCGACCGTTGATCCCCCGGGACCCGACCGGCGGCCTGACCCGCGGGGCCTAGACCCCATGGCGAACTACCGCGACACCGGAGTGGTCCTGCGGACGATTCGACTCGGGGAGGCGGACCGGATCGTGACGATCCTCACGCCCGAGCACGGCAAGGTGCGCGCCGTCGCGAAGGGTGTCCGCAAGGTGAAGAGCCGGATCGGGGCGCGTCTCGAGCCGCTCACCCACGTCGACATGCTGTGCTGGCGGGGGCGGGAACTCGACATCGTGACCCAGGTCGAGGTGGTCGACGTCTTCCGCGCGATCCGTTCCGATCTCGCCCGCCTCGGCCCGGCGATGACGATGCTCGAGATCGTCGACCAGGTCACCGTCGACCACCAGGGATCGCCCGCGCTCTACACACTCCTCGTCCGCGCGCTGCGCAGCCTCGAGGCCACCGCGTCGCCGGTCACGCTCGCCGCGTTCTGCCTCAAACTCCTCATGGTCGAGGGCGTTGGGCCGAGCGTCGACTTCTGCACCCACTGTGGCCGCGAGGAACCACTCGTCGCGTTCGACGCCGGGGAGGGCGGTTTCCTGTGCCACGCCTGCCGGCGGGGCCAGGCAGTCTCCCCCGAGGTGGTCGACCTCGCCAAGCGCATCTGCTCCGGCGGGCTCGCGCGGGCGCTCACCGAGCCGGAGGGTCCGACCGTCGAGGCTTTGGAGCGCATCGCGACGTCGGCGGTCGAGCACCACCTCGACCGGCGTCTGCGCACGACGCGCCATCAACTCACCGAGGAGACGACGCCGGCGTAGTCCGGGCCTTGGGACCGGGGACGCCATACGCGGCCGCGGGCGGGCTCCGGCTGCGGGGACGCGGGTATTGTCAGGTTATGTCGGAGGAAAACCCCACAGCTGACCGCGTCCCCGAGGGCGACGCGGGACTGTTCGACGCGGTCGTCAACCTTGCGAAGCGACGGGGCTTCATCTTCCCCTCCGCCGAGATCTACGGCGGCATCCGCTCGACCTACGACTACGGGCCCCTCGGCGCGTTGATGCTCCGCAACGTGCGGGACGCCTGGTGGCGCACGATGGTGCGCCACCGGGACGACGTCGTTCCCATCGAGGCCGCGATCATCACGAACCCCAAGGTCTGGGAGGCGTCCGGCCACCTCGAGACGTTCGTCGACCCGCTTGTCGACTGCCGGTCGTGCCACGAGCGCTGGCGAGCCGACCAGATCGAGGGGACCTGCCCGAACTGCGGTTCCGCCGACCTCACCGAAGCGCGGCCGTTCAACCTCATGTTCAAGACTTTCGTCGGCCCGCTCGACGACGAGTCCGCCGTCGCATATCTGCGCCCGGAGACGGCGCAGGGGATGTTCGTCAACTTCCTGAACGTGATGACGACGATGCGCCGCAAGCCGCCCTTCGGGATCGCCCAGCTCGGTAAGGGTTTCCGCAACGAGATCACGCCAGGGAACTTCGTCTTCCGCACCCGTGAGTTCGAGATGATGGAGCTGGAGTTCTTCGTCCCGCCTGCCGACGCCGACCGCTGGTTCGCCTATTGGTGCGAGGAACGGCTCGCCTGGTTCGTGGGGCTCGGGATCCCCGAGCACCGCCTCCGGTTCCGCCAGCACGCCCAGGAGGACCTCTCCCACTACTCGAAAGCCACGACCGACATCGAGTACCTCTTCCCCTGGGGCTGGGGCGAGCTCGAGGGGATCGCCAACCGGACCGACTTCGACCTCAAGGCGCACAGCGCGCTCTCCGGCGTCCGCCTCGAGTACTTCGACCAGGTGACCGGCGAGCGCTACACGCCGCACGTGATCGAGCCATCGGCTGGCGCGACACGGGCGATGATGGCCTTCCTCCTCGCCGCCTACGACGAGGACGAGATCGGCGGGGAGCGCCGCACGGTTCTCCGGCTGCACCCCCGGCTCGCGCCGTTCCAGGCCGCCGTGCTCCCGCTCTCGCGCAAGGAGCCGCTCGCCGCGCTCGCCCACCAGGTCCTCCACCGCTGCCAGGACGCGCTGATGTGCGACTACGACGACACGCAGTCGATCGGGCGCCGCTACCGACGACAGGACGAGATCGGCACGCCGTTCTGCGTCACGATCGACTTCGACAGCCTCACCGACGAGGCGGTGACGATCCGCGAGCGGGACTCGACGGGCCAGACCCGGGTGCCGATCGCGCACGTCGTCACCGAGCTGCAGGACCGCATCGGGTCCTGAGCCCTTGTCGGCTGCGGGACGACCGTGCGCACGGGGGTCTGACGCGAAAAGACCCCCACCCGCCCGACCCGCCGGCCGCGACGGGCGAAGCCGCCCCTGGATAGGCGCGGAAGCTCGGGATCGGGGAGGGTTCCCGGGTCCATTTTGTCGGCGGCCGCCCGACTGGTCCGGCCTCCGCCTCGCCCGCCGGCGTGGGCACCGCTAGGCCGGCCCCCGCCCAGACGGCACGGCGAACGGGTACGGTCCGGCCATGGCAATCCCCGACGAGGACGTCGCAAGGGTTCGCGCGGCGACCGATCTCGTCGCGCTGATCGGCGAGCAGACCGCCCTCAAACGGGTCGGCCGGCGCTTCGTCGGGCTCTGCCCGTTCCACGCCGAGAAGACGGGCTCGTTCAGCGTAAACGCCGAGGAGGGCCTCTACTACTGCTTCGGCTGCCAGGCCTCGGGCGACGCCATCAGCTTCGTGCGGGCGACCGAGGGGGTCGACTTCGTCGAGGCCGTCGAGCGCCTCGCCAACCGCGCCGGGATCACGATCCGCTACGACGACGACCGTGACCGGAACGAGGATCGCAACCGGCGCCGCGAGCTCCTCGCGGCGATGACCGTGGCGGTCGACTTCTACCACGAACGGCTGCTCGCGCAGCCGGACGCGGGGCGGGCGCGTCAGTACCTGCGCTCCCGGGGCTACGACGGCGAGGTCGTTCGCAGGTTCCGTCTCGGCTACGCGCCGGCGGGCTGGGACGAGCTCGTGCGGGCGTTGCGCCTCCCGGGTGCTGTGCTGCGCGAGGCCGGGCTCGCCTACGAGAACGACCGCAACCGCTACCAGGACTCCTTCCGGGAACGGGTCATGTTCCCGATCTTCGACCCCGGCGGCCAGGCGATCGCCTTCGGCGGCCGGGTCCTGCCCGAAGCCCTGCGAAGCTCGGAGCGCGAACCGGGGCCGAAGTACCGCAACTCGCCGGAGTCGGCCATCTACTCCAAACGCCGCACGCTCTACGGGCTGAACTGGGCGAAGTCCGACATCGCCAGGGCCCACGAGGTCGTCGTCTGCGAGGGCTACACCGACGTCATCGGCTTTCACCTCGCGGGCGTCCCGCGGGCCGTCGCGACCTGCGGCACAGCGCTGACCGAGGACCACTTCCGCCTGCTCGCCCACTTCGCCAGTCGGATCGTGCTCTGCTTCGACGCCGACGCTGCCGGGCAGGCCGCCGCGGCGCGCCTGTACCAGTGGGAGAGGCGCCACGAGCTCGAGCTCGCCGTCGCGGCGCTGCCGGTGGGATCGGACCCGGGCGAGCTCGCCCAGCACGATCCAGCGTCGCTCGCCGCCGCCGTCGAGAACGCCCAGCCCTTCCTCGGCTTCCGCGTCGACCAGGCCCTCGCCGCGCACGACCTGCATACACCGGAGGGCCGGAGCCGGGCGGCGGAGGCCGCGCTCGCCGCCATCGCCGAGCACCCGAACGAGCTCGTCCGCGACCAGTACCTCATCGGCGTGGCCGACCGGACCCGCCTCGACCCCAACCGCCTGCGCGAGCTCCTCGTCGAGGTGCATTCCCGGCCGCAGCCCGACCCGGAGGTGGCCAGCGCCGGACCGGGCCAGCGGGCGGACGACCGCGAGCCGTCGGACGGGAACCGCGCGGCGTTTGGAGCCGTGCCTCCGGGCCGGGCCGGCGCGAGGATGGCCGAGGAACGCCCTGAGCTCCGGGCGGGACGGGACGCCCTCCTCCTCGCGCTGAACCAACCGGACGGGGCCCGCGCCCTTCTCGACGAGGTGCTGTTCGTCGACCCGGTGCAACGCAACGCCTACCGGGCGCTCGTCGACTCGGCGGGTCTTTCGGAGGCGATCCAGCGGGCGGATCCGGAGGCCGGTGACCTCATCCGCCGGCTTGCGGTCTCGGAGCTCCCCGAGGAGCTCGTCGTGACCGGTCCGTACATCGAGCTCGTCCGGGCGGCGTGCGACCGTACGCTGCGGGAGATCGACGCCGAAGCGCGCGTCGCCCAACAGGAAGGGCGATCGGAGGACCTCGCCACGGCGCTGGTCACGGGCGCCTGGCTGAGAACCGAGCTCGAAGCCCTGCGCGATCCGCTCGTCGGCCCCGGTGGGGACTCCGGCACCGAGGACGCCGCGAAACGATTGGTAGCGTGGCTCGCACAGCGCCACGAGGAGGCGAGGGATGACGGGCGTCGCACGTCTGAAGACTGATCCCGGCGCTTCCTCCGGCATCCAGCCGACCGTCCTGCCGAACGGAACCGGACGGCGCGCGGGAAACCGGACCCGCCGCGCCGATGGGCCGTCGCGCCGTTCCGGGAGGATCCTCGAGGAACAGACGACCGCGGCGATCCGCACCCTGCGCTCCGGCACGACAGACGGCACCGCCGCGACGGCGGGCGACCCCGTCCGGGCGTATCTGCGAGAGATCGGCCGGGTCTCGTTGCTGTCGGCGGATCTCGAGGTGCTGTGCGCCAAGCGGATCGAACGCGGGCACGCGGCGCACGACCGCCTCGAGGCGTGGTGCCGCGACGGCGCGCTAACCGAGATCCCAGCGGCGAAACGCCGGACCGCCGAGCGCGAGATGGCCGAGGGACAGGAGGCGAAGGATCTCCTCGCCGAGGCGAACCTCCGGCTCGTCGTGTCGATCGCCAAGCGCTACCGCAACCGGGGCATGGCCTTCCTCGACCTGATCCAGGAGGGCAACCTCGGCCTGATGCGCGCCGTCGAGAAATTCGACTACCGCCGGGGCTTCAAGTTCTCGACGTACGCGACGTGGTGGATCCGCCAGGCGATCACGCGGGCCGTCGCCGACCAGGCGCGCACGATACGTATCCCGGTCCACATGATCGAGACGGTCAACAGGGTCCTCCGGGCCCAGCGCGAGCTCTCCCAGCAGAGCGGCCGGGAGCCGACGGTCGACGAGATCGCGTCGCACATCGAATTCCCCGTCGAGCGGGTGCGCGAGATCCAGCGCATCAGCCAGGACACGATCTCCCTGCAGCAACCGATCGGCGGGAGCGACGAGGAGTTCAGCCTGTCGGATCTCCTCGTGGACCAGTCCGCCGAGGTCCCGCTCGGCGCCGCGACCAGGGTCATGCTGAACGAGGCAGTCCAGCACGCGCTCCATGAGCTCTCACCGCGCGAACAGGAGGTCGTCCGGCTCCGTTTCGGGCTCGACGACGGGAAGATCAGGACCCTCGAGGAGGTGGGACAGATCTTCGGCGTGACGCGGGAACGGATCCGCCAGATCGAGATGAAGACGCTCGCCAAGCTCCGCCAGCCCGCCCTCGCCCTGCCGCTCCGGGACTACTTCGAGGGCGACTGAACCACCCGGGCCTGCCCCAGAACAGCCCGAGTGCTCTATTGCGCCGTCCCAAGGGACCGCTTAGGTCCGCAGAACGGCGGGCTCGTGCGTCGGACCAGCGCGATCGCCGCCAGCGGGATGCGCTGCTAACGTGCCGTCGTTCGGTCCGGGGTAGCTCAATTGGCAGAGCACGCGGCTGTTAACCGTGTGGTTGAGAGTTCGAGTCTCTCCCCCGGAGCTGCGGATCGGGCCCCAGACGTGCGATGGGTATCTGGGGCGCGCGTCTTCCGGGTTCGCCCGCCGTGGTGGCGAGACGATGTCCCGCCCCTTGTTG
>PLPK01000069.1 GCA_003159795.1 Acidimicrobiaceae bacterium
GCCTAATCGAAGTTAGCCGTATCGCACAGCTTGACCCCGTTCGGCCGGTAATTGCCCATTCGCTAACGCACGATTAACGCACGAAATCGGTCCTCGGCGGAGCTTGGGGCTTGACGACCTGGGCAGATCGTCGGGGCACAGGGAGTTATCCGATTACAGATGGCCTCAACCCAGCACGACGCTTGCCTGGGGCCCCAAATCGATTTCAGCCGTTAATGATGGGGGTCTTGCCGGACGAGCGGATGGCGTTCGCTGGCAACGGCATTTGCCCGAACGACGCCTCGGTGCTGAGGCGCGTGACCGCAGTCCTCGTCGAACAGCACGACGAGTGGGAGGTCGCCGAACGCCGCTACCTCTCCGAGGAGTCGATGGCGCTCATCGACCAGATCGACCCGGCGGAGCTCGACGACGAGGGGGTGTCCTTGGCGGTCACGGCCTGAGAGAATGATCGGCGTCGAGAGCACTTCGACTCGGCCGATTTATACCTCTTGGCGCGACGTCATCCTCGCTTTCAACGAGCGCGTCAGGGGTTTGAGTCCTGAAGCGCCCACGACGTCCGGTCTCTCCATTGATAAGGAGACGGGCATGCTCGCACGCATGAGCCTCATCGACAGGCTGACGAGCGATCGGGCAGGCCAGGGCGCTTGGCTTGGACGCGACGTGAACAAGTGTCGTGTCCAAGCCCGCTGGATACAGAGAGGTTCTAGGTTGAGGACGTGAACGTCGCGATTGCACCTCCGAAGCCGCGTCTTCGCGGGTGGCTCCACCTCGGGGCATTCCCGTACGCGCTCGTGTCGGGCCTCTGGCTCGCAGCCAACGGGACGACGCATGCAGACCGCGTCGCGTGCGCGGTGTTCGCGCTCACGGCATGCATGCTCTTCGGTACGTCCGCCGTCTACCACCGCGGCGATTGGAGTCCACGCACGGCGGGTTTGCTGCGGCGTCTCGACCACTCGAACATCGCGCTGATCATCGCGGGCACGTACACGCCCCTCGCGGTCGCCGTACTGCCTTCCTCTCAGGCCACCGTGATGCTGTGCATCGTCTGGGCCACCGCGCTGGCGATAGTTCTGTTCCGTGTCACCTGGTTGTCTGCCCCACGGTGGCTCTACACGGCGATGTACGTCGGTCTGGGCTGGGCGGCGATCTTCTGGCTCCCTGAGCTGTGGCATCTCGCCGGTGCGATCACGATCCTGCTCGTCGTCTTCGGGGGGTTCTTCTACACCGCTGGCGCCGTCGTCTACGCGCTGCGCCGTCCCAGGTTGTCGGCGCGCATCTTCGGCTACCACGAGCTGTTCCACGCGTGCACGATTGCGGCATTCACCTGCCATCTGATCGCAATCTCACGCGTCGCGACCTGAGTGACTCGAGTTGGTGAGCAACGTCGATGTCTGGCCTCGAGTAGCCGGCGTCGCCATCGCATGGCACGCCTCTGCCTTGCCTTCCTCCGCCACTGCGGTCTGAAGCCATGACATCAACCCGCGCGCCATTACGCGAAGATCTCTAGCTCACCCGCACGACGACGGATTTGTTCCGCGAACGGTAGTACCTCGATCCTCGGAACTTCACGACGAGCCGATGCCTCCCGTGTCCAAGCCACGACGAAGCCATCAAGCAGACCGTGACGCCATTCGCGAGTGAGGCTGAGCAAATTGTCTTGCCGGCGAAACTGACCTTGACTCTCCCCGAGACGGTGCCCATCCTTCCGAAAAGGTGGACGCGAAGGCGCACCTTCGCGCCGAAGAGCACCGTCGCCGGGTGAACCGTCATGATCTCTCTCGGCCGGGGCTCGACTTTCCACTGGGCGTAGAGGGTGATATAGGCATTGAACGGGTAGGTCGCGCGATCGGCGTAGGCCGTGCCCGAGCCGCTGGCCGCGGTGTTCCAGCCGGTGAAGGTGTAGCTCGAGCGGGTGAAGGCGTTCCTCGTGAGGGCCGTCGGGACGCTTTCCGTCTTGGCACTCATCGTCCCGCTGCCGCCATTGGCACTGAAGGTGACGGCGTAGGAGGGAGGGACCATTTCCCTGCTGACAACGAGCGCCTGGGTGTCCCCGGAGCCGTCTTTGTAGTACCCACCGGCGGCGCAGTTGCCGTCCGCGGAGCACGAAACCGAATTGATCCATGCGTTGCCGCCAACGTTCAAGGATCCGGCGACCTCGTTCGGCATTCCCCAAACGCCCGCGACCTCGCTGACGACGAAGGCCTGGATCTGTCCGGAGTCATCCCTATATTGCCCGCCAGCATCACAATTGCCGACCAAGGAGCACGAGATCGAGCTGATCCCCGTGTCATCGCCGTTGTTAAGCGTTCCGGCGACCTTCCTCGCCGTTCCCCAAACGCCCGCGACCTCGTCGATGACGAAGGCCTGGGAGTGGCCGGAGTCGCCTTCNNCTCGCTGACGACGAAGGCTTGGGTATTCCCGGAGCCGTCTGTGTAGAACCCACCGGCGGCGCAGTAACCGTGCGCGGGACACGAGACAGAAGGAATCCACGCCCAACCGCCCGCGTTAAGCGTTCCGGCGACCTTCC
>PLPK01000060.1 GCA_003159795.1 Acidimicrobiaceae bacterium
GCCGTCACGGGTCTGCTGATGAATGCCCTGCCCTTCACCCTGATCGCCTGGGGCGAGCAGAGGATCTCCTCGGTGGCTGCCGGCATCTGGAACGCGACAACACCGCTTTTCGTCGTGCCGGTCGCCTTCTTGTTGCTGCCCTCCAAGCGACCCTCACCGTCGAAGGTGACCGGACTCCTCGTCGGCTTCCTCGGCGTCGCCGTCGTGTTCGGTGCTTGGAGCGGACTATCCGGCGGCCACCTCTCCGGAGATTGCGCCTGCCTCAGCGCCTCCGTCTGCTACGGGCTCGGCATCCCCTACGCGCGCCGCTTCGTCACGAAGTCGTCGGCGTCGCCGACGGGGCTCGCCGCCGCACAGCTCATCGCGGCAACAGTCGAGCTCGCCCTCGTCTCGCCTCTTCTCGGGAGGATGCCGGCACATGTCAGCGCGGTGAGTGTGCTCAGCATCCTCGCCCTCGGCGCATTCGGAACCGGGATCGCCTACGTCATCAATTACTCGATCATCCGCGAGGTGGGCGCGACGAATGCGTCCCTCGTCACCTACGTCATTCCCATCTTCTCGACCATCCTCGGGGTCGTCGTCCTCGGCGAGGCCCTCGTCTGGAACGAACCTGTCGGCGCCGTCGTTATTCTCGTCGGCGTCGCCATATCCCAGGGTGCGCTCGTCCACCGGCGCGGGCGCGCCCGGTTTCGAAACCGAGCAGCCGCGTCCGCCGCGAGTGGACCTCCGGCGGGAGAACGGGGGACCCCGCTGCCGCTGGCCGTGATCACGACCGGCGAGCTGACAGCGGTCGAGAACGGAGGACCCGATGGGTGAGATCGACGTGCCAGGGATGCTCGCCTCACGCGACACGCTGCTCGCATCCGCCGCCGAAAGGGCACGCGCCTACCTCGCGGCAATTGATGCACGACGAGTGCCGCCGACCGCCGAAGCCGTCGCGGCGTTGGATCAGTTCGACGTCCCGCTGCCCGAACGCGGTCTCGACCCCGGTCGTACGCTCGCGCTCCTCGACGACGTCGGATCGCCTGCGACCGTGGCGACGAATGGACCTCGCTACTTCGGGTTCGTCAACGGGGGTGCCCTGCCGATTGCCGTCGCGACCTCCTGGGTCCTCGCGGCCTGGGATCAGAACGCCGCACTGCGAATCATGTCGCCGGTTGCCGCCCGATTCGAGGCGGTCGCACTCCGCTGGTTGACAGAGCTGTTCGGGTTGCCGGCCGGCATCACAGGCGGCTTCGTCACGGGTGCGACGATGGCGAACGCGACCTGCCTCGCGGCCGCCCGCGACGCGGTCCTTTCCTCCGCCGGATGGGATGCGGCGGCACACGGCCTCGTCGGTGCGCCTCCGATCGAAGTCGTCGTGAGCGCGGAGTCCCACACGACCGTCCACAAGGCGCTCGGCCTCGTCGGCCTCGGCCGGGACCGCGCGACGCGGCTCGCCGTCGACAGACAGGGCCGCGTCTGTCCGACGGGACTGCCGTCGCTCAGGCGGCCGGCGATCGTCTGTCTGCAAGCCGGCAACGTGAACTCGGGCGCCAGCGATCCCTTCGTCCCCCTCGTCGAGTGGGCCCGCCAACAAGGGGCCTGGATCCACGTCGACGGCGCCTTCGGGTTGTGGGCCGCGGCCTCACCAAAGCTGGCGCGCCAGGTCACCGGGATCGACGGGGCCGATTCCTGGGCAACCGACGCCCACAAGTGGCTCAACACGACCTACGACTGCGGGATCGCGCTCGTGCGCGATCCCGACGCGCTGCGCTCCTCCATGCGGGCACAGGCCGCCTACCTCGTCGCCGAGGCGGACCACGAGACAATGGAGTTCACGCCCCAGTCGTCGCAGCGCGCACGGGGGGCCGAGGTCTGGTCGGTCCTCGCCACGCTCGGCCGTGACGGGGTCGCCGCGCTCGTCGAGCAATCCTGTGCGCTCGCGGGACGGTTCGCCAAGGGCCTCACCGCGGCAGGCATCCGGGTACTGAACGACGTCACACTCAACCAGGTCGTCGTGGACTTCGGCGACCCGGATCGCACCGACGCGGTCATCGCCGCCGTGCAGGAAGACGGCACCTGCTGGTGCGGCCCGACGACCTGGCAGGGGCATCGGGCGATGCGCATCTCGCTAAGTTGCTGGGCGACGACCGCGAACGACGTCGATCTGAGCGTCGCAGCGGTCGTCCACTGTGCCTCTCAACGGCGTGCATAACTGGTTCCGTCCGCGAGAGCCGGCACGCCAGGCTGACGGTTTCCGGATCGGTGTTCGCAGGTTCCCCAACGGGCGAGGCAGTGCTGGGATGACACTGCCGTGGGGCGCTTCTCCTGGCGGGAAGCGGATCCCCGGAACGGGCCTCAAAGCACCTTGGCGAGGAAGGAGCGGGTCCTTTCGTTCTTCGGGTTGGCGAGCATCTCCCTCGGCTGGCCGGTCTCCACGACGACGCCTTCGTCAATGAACACGAGAGCATCGGCGACCTCGCGGGCGAAACCCATCTCGTGGGTGACGACGATCATCGTCATCCCCTCCTCGGCGAGGCCGCGCATCACATCGAGCACGTCACCGACGAGCTCGGGGTCGAGCGCCGAGGTCGGCTCATCGAAGAGCATTAGCTTCGGCTCCATCGCGAGCGCCCTGGCGATGGCGATCCGCTGCTGCTGNNCGCTCCTCGGCGGAAGATTTCGACTCGCGCTTGACGCGGATGGGGCCGAGCGAGACGTTCTCGAGCGCAGTCATGTGCGGGAACAGGTTGAACCTCTGGAAGACCATGCCGATCTGGGCCCGTTTCGCGCAGATCTCCTTGTCTCTCAGTTCGTACAGCCGGCCGCCGTGCTGGCGGTAGCCGACGAGGTCACCGTCGACCGACAACCGACCGGCGGTGACCTTCTCCAGGTGGTTGATGCAACGGAGCAGTGTGCTCTTGCCCGATCCCGAGGGACCGATGAGACAGGTCACCTGACTCTTCGCGACCTCCAGGTCGACCCCGCGCAGGGCCTCGAAACGACCGTACGACTTGCACACACCTTCGGCCCTGACGGCGAGCTCACCGGTCCACATCGCCTACAACTCCGATCCGGGACGGCCGAGCGAGTCGATCTGCAGGATCGTGTTCTCCTGGCGCAGGCTGAACACGGCGACGCGTCGGCGCAACCGCTGGTACGGAGTGGGCGGGAGCTCGCGCAGCGCGCCCTTCGCGAAGTGGCGCTCCACGTAGTACTGGCCGATCGAGAGGAACGTCGTCACGATCAGGTACCAGATGCACGCGACCATGAGCATCGGCACGATCTCGTACGTCCGTGAGTAGATGAGCTCCACCGAGAACAGCAGCTCGGCAACGCTGATGACGCTCACGAGCGACGACGTCTTCAGCATCGAGATCGTCTCGTTCCCCGTCGGCGGGATGATCACCCGCATCGCCTGTGGGAGCACGATGCGTCGCAGCGTCTGCCCGCGGGTCATCCCGAGGGCGTGGGCGGCCTCGGTCTGGCCCTCGTCGACCGACAGGATCCCCGCCCGCACGATCTCGGACATGTAGGCGCCCTCGTTGAGACCGAGGGCGATCACTCCGGCAACGAATGGCGTCACCAGAGCGTTCGCACTGAAGTGGACAAACGCGGGGCCGAACGGGATGCCGAGAGTCAGCTGCGGATACAGGTAGGCGATGAAGTTCCAGAAGACAACCTGGACGAGAACGGGAGTGCCACGGAAGAACCAGATGTACAGCCAGCTCGCGCCCAAAACGAGCGGATTCGTCGACAGGCGCATGACGGCGAACACGATCCCGAGGAAGACGCCGATCACCATCGCGAGCACGGTCAGCTCGACCGTGATCTCGAGACCGAGGAGAATCGGCTTCGCGGTGAAGTACTGGCCGACGATGCTCCACTGATAGCGCGGCGTGTGCTGCCCGTAGCGATCGGTCCACGAGTACGCGAGCGTGTGGACGAGCATCGCCGCCAGCAGGACAACGACCGCCCCGGCGACCCAACGCCCCGGATGACGGACGGGCACCGCAGTGATTGCGCCTCCGGGCGGGCGCGCCTCGGGCGCGCCCGCCGGGTTCGGCGACGTCACGACGTGCGCCTTTCTGCGGCTACCGTCGGTTCACCCGCAACGCACGACTGGCTAGCGTTTCGCGCCGTTGAGGACGGGCTTGGTGATCGCGCCCGACTCGAGGCCCCACTTGTCGAGGATCTTCGTGTAGATCCCGTCGGCCATGAGCGCCTTGACCGCGCCGAGCACCGCTCTCGCCATGCCGTTCTTCGGCACCGCGATCCCGTAGGGCGCCGTCTCGAACGCCTTGCCGTCGAGCTTGAACTGGTGCTTGGACTTGGCGACGATGTACCCGGCCACCTGCGAGTCCGCGAAGCCGATCTGCTGACGGCCCGAGGAGACGGCGAGGTTGGCCTCGCTCTGGGTCGAGTAGGTGCCGATGCTGACGCCGCACTTCTTCGCCTGGGACTGGGCGTCGGTCGCCTCGGTCGTACCGAGCTCGACTGACACCGAGTGGTTACAGAGTGACTTCAGGCCGTTCAGCTTGAGCTTGCTGTTGGCCGGGACGTAGAACGCCTCGCCGGCGCTGAAATAGTCGACGAAGTCGACCACCTTCTCGCGGATCTTCTCGTCGGTGAACGACGACAGACCAAGGTCGTACATGCCGGCGCCCATGCCGGTGAGGATCGTCGAGAACACCACGTTCTGGAGCGTGATCTTCAACCCGAGCACCTGACCGATGGCGTATGCGAGATCGGCGTCCATGCCGACGATCTTGCCGTTGGCCGCCACGAACTCGTCGGGCGCGTAGGTCGCATCCATCGCGACGACGACGGAGGACTTGTCCCTCACCGATTTGGGAACCTCGGCGGCAAGCGTCTTGGATTTCGGAGCCGTCGGGATCTTCGACCCTCCGCCGCTCGCCGCAGCTGTGTTCACGATTGCTAGAAGAGAAACCGCAGATAGGAGCGTCGCGCCGAGCGTGAGCACACGACGAGTAGGAAGGAGCCGCACAATTCACCTCCATGGGGTTGAAACCGAACATTCATACCATGGCAATGTTTGGAACCCTGGCGCAAAACCTGTCGCACCAGGTTCCGCCCGAGGCGACCCGTGCCATGCCCCGCGGGAACCGTCGACCATGATCGGGGTCTCCGCCGGACGACGGGATGGCGCGTTCGGGCTAGGTTGCCGGAGCGATCCGACCACGACGAGACGAAATCGGAGTCCCCTCGGGACCGTCGGGGAGCCAAGGCCGTGACGCGACATCACCACCCGCAGATCGCGGGTGGTGATGTCAAACAGAAGACGCCCGGAGCGGTCGCGCGCCCGACCGCACCACCCCTAGGGGGTCATGCGTTCCTGGTTCGGCGGCGCGTCAGGCGCCAACGCTGTTCTGGCCGGACTTCGAGCCCTGGAGCTTCTTCACGAACGGCATCACGTACGGCGCGACCGCGACGATCGCGGCGATGAGGCTGATGAAGGCCCCGTAGCGCCACCCCACGCCCGAGCCTCCCGGCTTGGCGAGGAATGCAATCAGCACGAGAAGGAAGTTGATCGCTGTCGCGACGAACAAGAGCGTCTCCTGCGGGAACGGCAACTTGAACGGCATCTCCTCGAACAGCGCGCGAACCACCAGATAGGCGAGGATGACGAGGCAGAGGATCAAGTCGATGTAGAGGAACCCGTGTGCCGACAGTCCGGATTCTGTCGCGCTGTAGGTGTAGACGCCGTAGCTCGCGCTCGCGCCGAACCAGGACAGAAACAGCGAAATGAACAGCACGAAGGTCGCGACCCCGACGATGCGGTCGTTCTTCGTCCATCGAGCGGCATCAAACTTTACTTCGGCCATCGGGCCCCCTTGTTCTTCAAGCGACGAATCCCCGCGCACTTCTTGCGCAGGGTGTGACCGAACGGTACTCGCGATTAAACCTAACGTGCCGGGATGCAGCGACGTGCATGCGTGCACGGGCGTACACGCGCGTACCAGATCCTCGGCCGTGGCGCGCTCGGCGGCGGGCACGCGGCCCGGTTCTCATGCGCTCCCTTGCCCCTGGCTGAACCTCACCTGCATTCTGGCTGGTGGGGACAGATCCACAGGATGCCCTCTTGCGCTCCACTATCGAACAGGTGTTCGATAGTGCGCGGCATGAGCGAAAGGAGCCGGCGATGGGCGTGATGCGCATCTTGGACAGCAGCGGTGACACCAAGGTCCTCTGGGAGGTGAGCGACGACGAGGCGCTCGCCAGGGCGGCAAGCCTGTTCGACGAGCTCTCCTCCGAGGGCAAGCTCGCCTTCGAGCGGAAGGGTTCGCAAACCGAGACCTCGCGGATCAGGGAGTTCGATCCAGACGCGGAGGAGATCATCTGGGTGCGCCCAATCCAGGGCGGATGAGTTGCCTTCGCTGCAACCATTAGAGGAGCTTCCCGGAAGTGGTCTCCTCGTCGAGGTTGTCGGCGGCGACCACGACGGGGAGCTCCTCGTCCTCGTCTCCGAGCGCAGGGGGTCGAGGTGCCGCCGGGCCGCCGACCTTCTCGGGCCGTGCGAGATCGGCGATGACGTGCGCGCGACCCTGGCACTGGTCGAGGGGGACCGCCGCGGGTCTTCCCGCGACGTCGCGAGGGGTCCCGGACGGGTCAGGGCGCGACGCCCCAGGACAACGCAGGTGCGTTCCTCCTCGAGCCAGATCGAGGCGCGCTGGCTGTTGGAGTCGCTCCTCGACGAGGTCCAACTCGCCTCGTGGCGCGACCACGGCCGGTTCGAGGTGCCGGTACCCGACGGGACGGTCGAGCTCGGCGAGCTCTACAACCTGCACTATCGCCGTCACGACGGTCGCGAGTTCGCCATCTGCGTCGTGCCGCGTTCCCACGCGTCGCTACCGCTCGACGACATCTGGACCAACCTGCTGCTCTTGCTGCGATCGGATCCCGAGAGGTTCTTCGGGGTCGCCAATTACCGCGAGTACGACTCGTTTGGGGCGTTGCTCCCCGGGCCGGTGCCGAGAGCCTGAACTCGCCCCACCGCGCCAAGCACTTCCGCTGGGTGGAGTTTGAAGGCGCGAACGGCCCGCCCCTCATCGATGCCCGGGCGCACCGGCCGGTCAGCGTCCCCGCACACGGTCGAGCCGCCGGCGGTCCCGCTTCGTCGGGCGACCGGTGGCGGAGTCCCGGACGAACACGGCCGGCTCGGAACCTTGCGGGGGGACATCCGGCGTGTGGTCGACGAAGCACGACGCGGCGGCGGGTGGCCCGACCCGCTTGTCGATCACCTCGACGACCTCGACGATCCGCTCACGCCCGTGGGCCCGCGCCGTGACACGGTCACCAACTCTCACGTTGGCCGCCGGCTTCACGCGGGCTCCGTTGAGCCGGACGTGCCCGCCACGGCACGCCGCCGTCGCCTCAGTGCGGGACTTGAAAACGCGCACCGCCCAGAGCCAGCGGTCGATCCTCGTCGACTCCACCGGCGCATCGTTGCACGGGCGGCCACATCGTGGGCGACGAAGCGGGACGGCCGGTGCCCGGCGTTCGACCGGGTGCTGCCGTCCCGACCCGGACTGCGGACCGGGCCCCGCGCCGCTCGGCCGACCGAGCGCACGGGATACGGTCCGGCGAGCAACATGATGGGAGTCAAAGAGCGCGGTGCGGGTGAGATTCGCGGCGATCCGGTGCGACATCGTCTGGGAGGACGCCCCCGCCAACCATGCGCGTCTCGCCGGCCGGATCGCCGAGGCGGCCGGCAACCGGGCACAGCTCGTGGTCTTGTCCGAGATGTTCGCGACGAGTTCTCGATGTCGATGGCCCGAGTCGTCGAGGTCGGGTCCGACGAGGCGGCCCTCCTCGTCGACGTCGACTCGGGTCGGGTCGATGAGATCCGGCCGGGCTACCCGTTCCTCGCGGACAGGAGATAGAAAGGCACCCATGGCCGCGGGCGGGCGATACACAGTCAAGTACGGCGCGTTCAGGTTGCTCATGTCCGCGATGGGGCTCGGCCCGCGCTGTTCCGGTGCCGAGGTCGACGCCGACCGTCTCATCGTGCGGATGGGATGGGGCTTCTCGGCCCAAGTTCCCCGCTCGGCCATCCGGTCGGCCGAACGAACCCACGGGCTTGTCGGGGGGATCGGTGTGCACGGATGGCGCGGCCGTTGGCTCGTCAACGGCGCCGCCTCGGGGCTGGTGATGGTCCGGTTCGACCCCGCCCAACGGGCGCGGGTCATGGGCTTCCCGGTGAAGCTCGTGACCCTGTGCCTCAGCCTCGAGGAACCCGACCGGTTCCTCGCGGAGATCGCAACAGCCCTTTAGTCGGGCCATCCCATCCCCTCCGCCAGAGTCCAGTCGGGACCCGGCTTCGGTCCCGACACAGCCGGGCGCCGCCGCTCGAGCTGACATCTACGGGCCGGCAGGGCTCTGTTTCGACCGCGCGCCGGCCGGCCGGACAGAATCTGCCATGACCTGGCACGTCACCGAGTCGATCGATGTCTACGCCGAGCACGTCTGGGATCTGCTGGCGCTCCGGGCGGACCTCAACACGATCGCGCTGACCCAGATCACGAGCGCCCGCGGGAGGACGTCCTGGTCCGGCGAGGAACCGACCTTCGCCTGGTGGAGCCGCGCCGGCAGCACGTCGGGGGCCGTCTCGCTGACACCCCCCTACGAGATGCTGCTGAACGTCGTGCCGGACGGGACGATGGACGAGCTCGTCCTCGCGCTGCGTCAGCGCGCCACACCGGTCCCGGGTGTCAACGGCACGCCCGGCACGGCGACCCGCTTCGCCGAGCTGTGGACAGCCGGTACGACGCAACAGACGGTACTCGCGCGCCAACTCCGCCTCTACGCCACGGTGGATCCGGTGGTCCCGGAGCCGGCTCCCGCGGGCCATGCCCGGCACGCCCGCGCCGACGAGGTCGACCTCATCGTCGGCTGGTACGAGGCGTTCGGCCGCGAGGTCGGAGACCAGCCGGTCGACAACCGCCCGTTCGTAGAAGAACACGTCGCCGCCGGCCGCGCCTGGATCTGGGAGGACGAAGCCGGCACGGCCACGTCGCTCGCGGCGCGCCACGGGCCCGCCGCGGGGGTTTCCCGGATTGGTCCGGTCTACACACCTCCCGAGTACCGACGGCGCGGCTACGGCTCAGCGGTCACCGCCGCCTGCACCCGCGACGCGCTCGACACCGACTCGACATCGACTGTCCTTTTCGCCGATCTCGCCAATCTGACGTCGAATGCCATTTACCAGACGATCGGTTACCGGATGCTCGAAGACCGGGTGGTTCTGAGCTTCGCGGCATGAACCCCCGTCGCCAGGGCAAGTCGATGACGCAGCACGAAACCGCAGCCGGGAGCCGCGCTGGCGGAACTAGTGTCAGACACGTCGCAGATGGGCGACAGGTGTGCCGGGAAGCCTGGTCGGCGAGGAAAGGACCGTCCGAGTGACCGTCGCCAGTCGTCAGGTGTGCCTGTTCGTGCCGTTTGGCGCTCTCCCGCACCGAGTCCAGTGATGGCGCCTGAGCCGACGAGCGCCCGGCCGCCCGAAGTACGCCGGCGGAGCGGGCAGAGTCGGCTGCCGAGCTGGCGGTGGGAGGCGCTCCGCACGACGTTCTGGCTCGTGCCGACCCTCCTCGTCGTGGTCGCCAGCCTCCTTTTCCTCCTCACGTTCGAGATCGACTGGGCCGTCTACCACAAGCACCTGGCGCTGCCGTTCTGGATCGTCTCGGTCAGCGCAACGGCCGGTCGCGAGGTGCTCATCGGGATCGCCGCGGCCATCATCACCGTCGTCGGTGTCGTGTTCTCGGTCACGATCGTGGCGCTCACCCTCGCCTCGCAGCAGTTCGGACCGCGCATGATGCGGAACTTCGTCCGTGACGTCGGCAACCAGGTCACGCTCGGCGTCTTCGTCGCCACGTTCGTCTACTCGATCCTGACGCTCGTCGTGGTCACCGCCGACTTCCCCGGCGGGTTCGTCCCGCACCTGTCGGTCACCGTCTCTGAGGCGCTGATGCTGGTCGACATCACAGTGCTGATCTACTTCATCCACCACATCTCGAAGTCCATCCAGCTGCCCGAGGTCATCGCCAGCATCGGCTCGGACCTCGTCCGCGCGATCGACGCCGAGTTCTCCGAAATGGCGCCGGACGAACGGCCCCTGCCGGACGCGAGCGGGAAATCACTGACCGAGCTCGAGAGCCTGATCGACCGCGGCGGTGCCCCCGTCGCGTCGAGCGTGAGCGGCTACCTTCAGTTCGTCGGCTACGGACAGCTCGTCGACATCGCGACCCGGACCGACTCCGTCATCCGCCTGGCGTACAGCCCGGGGCACTTCCTCGTGGCCGGCCGGCCGCTGGCGACGGTCTGGCCGCCCGAGGCCGCCGACAAGGTCGCGATCGCGCTCGGCCGGGCACACGTAGCCGGACCACACCGCACGCTGATGCAGGACCCGGTCTTCGCGATCGACCAGCTCGTCGAGATCGCGATCCGTGCGCTGTCGGCGGCGGTCAACGACACGTTCACCGCGATCACCTGCATCGACTGGCTCTCGGCGGGTCTCAGCCGCCTCTCCGGCCGGATCCTCACCGAGGGCGTCTACCGCGACCACGTCGGGCGCATCCGGCTGATCGGGACCGACCCGTCCTACGCCCGCATGGTCGACCGGGCCTTCGACAAGGTCCGCCAGGCGGCCGGGGGCATGCCGGCCGTGATCATCCGGATGATCGACGCCCTCGCCGCGATCGGCGACCTGACCACGACACCCGAGCAACGTCGGATCCTGTTGCGCCAGGCGGACGCGATCCTGCGCAGCGCCGAGCGGTCCGTGTCGGAACCGGACGACCAGGACGACATCCACGCCCACTACGAGCGACTGGTGCGCAAGCTCGCGGAACGCGAGGTGGCGACGTCGGCAGGGCCCGGTGCTGTCGGAGTGGCGCCCTGAGCCGGGGCGCGGGTGGGACCGCCGAGCGGCGCACCCGGGGCGTGAAAGCGGTCGGCGGAGCCGGCCGCCTCGCGACATTTTTTGTCACGAAAGGCGCGGCACCGCTGATTTGCATCGCTAATGTCCTCTGAGCGATAGCTCCGGGGGGAGGGATGATGACGCTCGAACTGGCACGTTGGCAGTTTGCCGTCGTCACGATCTTTCACTTCTTCTTCGTTCCGCTGACGATCGGCCTCAGCTTCCTCGTCGCCATCATGCAGACGCTCGCCTATCGGCGGAAGGACCCCGGCTGGGACCGGCTCAGCCGCTTCTTCGGCCGCCTGTTCCTCATCAACCTCGCCGTCGGCGTCGTCACCGGCATCGTCCTCGAGTTCCAGTTCGGTCTCAACTGGTCCTCGTACTCGGTATTCGTGGGCAACATCTTCGGTGCACCCCTCGCCATCGAGGGACTGCTGGCGTTCTTCCTCGAATCAACCTTCATCGGGCTGTGGATCTTCGGGCGGGAACGCCTCTCGGCCCGGCTGCATCTCGCCACGATCTGGGTGGTGGCCGCGGGAACCGTGCTCTCGGTGCTGTTCATCCTGGCCGCCAACGCCTGGATGCAGCACCCGGTCGGCTACAAGGTCGTCCACGGACAGGCGGTCCTCACGAACTTCTGGTTGATCCTCGGCAATTCCACCCTGTGGGCCCAGTTCGCCCACACCGTGCTCGCCGCCTTCGCTACCGGCGGCGCCCTGACGCTGGGGATCAGCGTCTGGCGGGCACACCGCGACCGGAACGACCCGGAAGCCCGGCGCGCCTTTCAGCGCTCGGCCCACCTCGCCACGGTCTTCCTGCTCGGTGCGGTGGTGCTCACCGCCGTCGCCGGCGACTCGTTGGGCCGGGTGATGGATACCCAGGAGCCGATGAAGATGGCGGCGGCCGAGGGCCTCTACCGCACGGCGAACGGCGCGCCCTTCTCGCTGCTCACGATCACCAACCTGTCGGACCAGCCGGTCGTGCAGATCCGGGTGCCGCACGTGCTCTCGCTGATCGAGGACCTGAGCTGGAACGGCCAGGTGCCGGGGATCGACAACATCCAGGCCGCCGACGTGGCCAAGTACGGGCACGGGAGCTACGTGCCGATGATCTGGCTCACCTACTGGTCGTTCCGGGTGATGGTCGCTGCCGGGGTGCTGATGATCCTGCTCGGAGCCTGGGGGGTGCTCCTCGCCTGGCGCAAGAAGCTGGCTGACAGCCTCTGGTTCCGGCGCGCCGCGCTCTGTGGGATCGCCCTGCCGTTCATCGCCAACACGGCCGGCTGGGTCATGACCGAGGTCGGCCGCCAACCCTGGATCGTCTACGGCGTGATGCTGACGGCCAAGGGCGTGTCCGGCGTGACGGTCGCCGACGTGGCGACCACGCTCGCCGCCTTCGTCCTCATCTACACGGCCCTCGGCGTCACCGAGGCTGCCCTGATGACGCGCTCGGCGCGGCGACCGCTCGACGAGCCCGACGCGGACCCCGAGTCGTCGCTCGGGCCGAGCCTCGTGTACTGAGAGGTCAAGGTGGCTCCCTTCTCCGATCTCAACACGACCTGGTTCGCCCTCATCGGGCTGCTCTGGATCGGCTACTTCTTCCTCGAGGGGTTCGACTTCGGCGTCGCGGTCGTGACACCGTTCGTCATCAAAGACGAGACCGATCGCCGGCTCTGCCTCAACGCCGTCGGCCCCGTGTGGGACGGGAACGAGGTCTGGCTCCTCGTCGCCGGCGGGGCGATGTTCGCCGCCTTCCCCCTGTGGTACGCCCGCCTGTTCAGCGGCTTCTACCTCGCGCTGTTCCTCATCCTCGTGGCCCTCATCTTCCGCGGGGTCTCGTTCGAGTTCCGCGGCCACGACGACCGGGCGAGCTGGCGGAGGACCTGGGACGTCGCCAACTTCGTCGGCAGCCTCATCCCGGCGGTCGTCTGGGGGGTCGCCTTCACGGACCTCGTCCACGGTGTGCCGCTGTCGCCGGGGGGCCACTACTACGGCGGGCTCCCGGGGCTCCTCCACCCGATCGCCCTCGTCGGCGGTCTCGCCAGCCTGGCGGTCTTCGTCTTCCACGGCTCGCTCTTCCTCAGCTTGAAGACGAGCGGCGACGTCGCCCGGCGCGCGCGCCGCGCCGCCGGCTACGTGGGTGTCGCCGCCGTCGCCCTGCTCGGGGGCGTCGTCGCCTGGGTCACGGCCGCCGACCGGCCGGCGGTGGCCGGATCGGTGACCGCGGTGCTGCCGCTCGTCCTCGGCATCGGCGCCGTCGCCGCAATCGCCGTCGCAACGGTCCTCGTGGCTGCCCGACGCGACGGATGGGCCTTCGCCGCCACGGGCCTCGCCATCATCGCGGCGATGGGGGCCGTCTTCAGCCGGATGTTCCCGCTCGTCCTGCCGGCGAGCAACCGGGCCGCCAACGCCCTCACCATCGCGGCAAGCGCCTCGCAGCACAACACGCTCGCCGTGATGAGCATCGCCGCGGCTTGCTTCATGCCGTTCGTCCTCGCCTACCAGGCCTGGACCTACTGGGTCTTCCGCAAGCGCCTCGCTCGCCCGGTCGCCTCGACCAGCACCGCCGCGAACTAGCTGTGTCCGGTCGCTTCGGCGCACGCCGGGCAGCCGAGCCGTCGCGTTCGGGTGCCGGTCGGCGGCTCGTCGTGCAGCTGCCCGTCGTCCGACGCACCGTCACCGCCTCGGCCGCAGTCGGGCTCGTCTCGACGGCCACCGTCGTCGTGCAGGCCGTCGCGCTGGCGCACCTCCTCGCTGGCGCGATGCCCGGGGCCCACCCGGGCGACCGCCTTACCGCCTTCGTCGCTCTCGGGGCGGCGGCCGCCGTGCGAGGCCTCGCGGCCCTCGTCGGAGAGACGCTGGCCCATCTCGGTGCGACGAAGGCCAAGGCCGACCTGCGCGCGCAGCTCGTCGGAGCGGCGCTCGCGCGCGCCCCGTCCGGCGACGCCGGCGGTCCGGGAGACCTCGCGACGGTGGCGGGGCGCGGGCTCGACGCGCTGGACGTCTACATCGGGCGGTGCCTGCCGGACCTCGTCCTCGCCGTCGTTGCTCCGCTCGCGCTGGCGGTCGCCGTCGGCGTGCTCGACTGGATCTCCGGCGTCATCGTCGTCACCGCCATCGTCCTGTTCCCGGTCTTCGGCGCGCTCGTCGGACGCGCCAGCCTCGCGCTCGCCGGGAACCGCTGGCGACAGGTCGAGGGCCTCGGGCGCCACATCACGGACGTCTTCGAGGGACTCCCGATCCTGCGGGCCTTCGACCGCACGGCCGAGCAGCGCCGCCGCATCGAGACCGCCGGTGAGGCGCTGCGCGAGGCGAGTCTCTCGACACTGCGCACCGCCTTCCTCTCGGCGCTCGTCCTCGACACACTGGCCTCGGTCTCCGTCGCGCTCCTGGCGGTCCCCCTCGGGCTGCGGCTCCTCAACGGAACGGTCGGCCTTCCGGCGGCGCTCGCGGTCCTCATCGTCGCGCCCGAGGTGTTCCTGCCCCTCCGACGGGCGAGCGCCGAGTTCCACGAGAGCACCGAGGGACTCGCGGCCCTCGGACAGGCGATGGCGCTGATCGGACCGGGAGACCCTTCCGGCGTGGGCCGTGCGCCGCGCGGTGAGAGGCGCCTCAGGGAGATCCCCGACCCGGTGCGGGTGCCGGTCGAGCTGCGCGCCGTGCGCTTCGAGGTCACCGGCCGGCACGATCCCATCCTCGACGGCGCCGACCTGACGATCGCCCCGGGCGAGACGGTCGTCGTGGTGGGCCCCAACGGCACGGGCAAGTCGACCGTCGCGGCGTTGCTGCTCGGCTTCGTGCAGCCGTCGCGCGGTGCGGTCACGGTCGGGGGCGTCGACCTTGCCGACCTCGACCCCGCCTCGTGGCGCGAGCGGGTGACCTACCTTCCCGAGCGCCCGGCGCTGCTCGGTCGCACGCTCGCCGAGAACCTGCGCCTCGCCGACCCCGAGGCCTCCGAGGAGGCGCTCGTCGCCGCCCTCGTCGCCGCGGGCGCGCCGGATCTCGCCGGCGACCTGCCATCCGGCCTCGCCACCCGCCTGGGCGCCGGCGGGCGCCCCGTGTCCTCGGGCGAACTGCAGCGCATCGCCCTCGCGCGCACGCTGCTCCGGCGCGGCTCGCTCTACGTGCTCGACGAGCCCACCGTGCATCTCGACGCCGCGACGGAGGCCACCGTCGTCACCGGGCTCCGCCGAGTGCTCGAGGGGCGCAGCGCCTTCATCGTCACGCACCGCCCCGCGGTCGCGGACCTCGCCGACCGGGTCGTGCGGCTGTCCGGGGGCAGGTTCGTCCCCGCCGAGCTGCTCGCGCCCAACGGCACCGCGGGCACCTCGCCGGAGCCGGCGGCAGCCGGCGCGGGGGCGGGTCAGTGAGGCCGTCATGACACCAGCCTCGGGCCGGGGAGGGGGTAGCGGCGCGGGCGGCGCGGTCCGCGTCGGCTCGATGCGGAGCCTCGGGCTCGCACCGCGCCGTCTCACCCGGGCGAGCGTGTCGGGCACGATCGGCGCCGCCAGCGGCATCGGGCTCCTGGCGACATCGGGATGGCTCATCACCAGGGCGGCCGGGCGCCCACCCGTCTTCGTCCTCAGCGTCGCCATCGGCCTTGTGCAGGCGTTCGCCGTCGCCCGGGGGATCGCCCGCTACTTCGAACGGCTCGGCGTCCATGACGTCTCCCTCGACCTGCTCGGCCGGCTCCGGCTCCGGCTCTTCGACACGCTCGAGCCCCTCGTCCCCGGCGGGCTCGGTCCCACCGGCTCCGGCGAGGTGCTGAGCGGCTTCGTCTCCGACGCCGAGATCATCGCCAAGGCGTTCGCGAAGCGGGTCACGACCGCAATCGACCTCGTCGCGAGCATCGTCCTCGGGACCGCGGTCGCCCTCGTCGTCGAACCGGGAGTCGGGGTCGTGCTACTCGCGGGAGCGGTCGCGATGACCGTCGTCGCGCTGGTGGCCGCCCGGCTCGGCCGGGCCGGCGCCGAGCGTGAGGCCGCGGCGCGCGCTGAGCTCGCCGACTCCGTCATCGACACGATGCGCGTCGCCCGCGAGCTCGTCGCTTTCGGCCGTGAGGACCTTGTGACCGCGCGACTCGCGGAGATCCGCCGGCGCTCGAACTCGGGCGCGGCCCGCCGCGCGTTCGCGACGGGGATCGGCCGCGCCGGCGCGACGTTCACCGCCACGGCGGCGCTTGCCGCCGTCGTCGCGACCGGCATCGCGGCGCACGATGCCGGTCACGTCTCAGGCGTGATGCTCGCCGTCGAGGTGTTCGTCGCGCTTGCCGTCTACGACCAGTGCGCCGTCCTGCCACTCGTGCTCGCCGACTCGGCCGCCGGGCGGTCGGCCGCCCACCGCCTGTGGGCGCTCGGCGCCCTCCCGGCCCCGGTCGTCGAACCCGATCTCGACGCCGGCCCACCCGACGGCGCGGCCGAGATCGCCTTCGACGGGGTCCGGGTCACCCACGACGGCACCGTTGCGCTCGACGAGTTGTCCCTGCGGCTCCCGCCGGGCAAGCGGGTCGCCCTCGTCGGCCGCAGCGCCTCCGGCAAGACGAGCGCGCTCTATGCGCTTTTGCACTTCGTCCCGTGCGCTGCCGGGCGCGCCTCGATCGGCGGGGTCGACGTCGCCCGGATCACGCGGGCCGGTATCGCCCGCCACATCGGGTGGGTGGACGATGTCACCCACGTCTTCGCGACGAACCTCGGCGACAACCTCCGGATTGCCGACACGGAGGCCACGGAGGCGAGTTGCGTCGCGGCGCTGGCCGCCGTCGGGCTCGCGGCCTGGTTCGCGTCCCTGCCGGAGGGCCTATCCACCCGACTCGGCGCCGGGGGACGGCCGATGAGCGCCGGGGAGCGCCAGCGACTCGGATTGGCCCGCGCCCTCCTCGCCGGGGGCGACACGCTTGCGCTCGACGAGCCGACGGCGCACATCGACCCGACATCGTCGGCCGACGTGCTCGACGAGCTCGTCGGCGCGACCGGGTCGAAGACGGTCCTCGTCATCAGCCACGAACCGGGCCTGGACCGTCTCGTCGACGAGATCGTCACCCTCGAGGGCGGGCGGGTCGTCGATCGCCAGGCGACCCGGCGCGATCCGGCTGCCGGCCGTCCCCCCGGTGCGGCCGGGTGCAGCTCGGATCACTGACCCCCGCCACGACCGAACTGGCCGGGCCACCCCGACGACTGATCGAGGCGCGAAGGCCGCCGCGAGGACGAAGGATCAGGTGTCAGACGCCATCTGGCTCCCTGGTGCCATGTTGGCCTCGGGAGCCAGGTAGCTTCCGGGAGCCGCCTGGGCCGGCTCGGCCTTGTCGCGAACCGGGATCTCGTAGACGCGCCGCGCCACCGCGAGAGCGAGCACGGCGAAGCCGAGCGCGAGGACGAACTCCGGCACCGAAAGGCCGATCCGGAAACCGTTGAGCGAGTACGGCGGGCTGCCGAGCACGACCTTGCTCGTCACCGCCTGGCCGAGTGACCCGAGGGCGAGGAGGGCGAGGCCGATCGCGGCGAACACGGTCTGAGGAGACTTGATGGCAAAGGTCGCGCGCGCCACGACGATCACGGTGAGGAGCAGGGCGAATCCCACCAGCGCGAAGACGGCTTGCGTCATGCCCATGGTGGCGTCGCCGACGTCGAGCGGCGGCAGACCCTGAGAAACGGCGGTGAGCGCCAGCGCGATCGCGGCACCGAACCACAGCGCGGCGAAATGCGCCTTGGTGGCGTCGTCGTGCTCGACGAAGGAGCGCCGGGCCGCCTTGATGGCGTAGAAGAGGAACCACCCGCCGATCCCGGCGGCCATCAGCACCTCTGCCGTCATGAGCGATCCCTGCGAGTCCACGCCGCCGTACAGGGCGCCGATCGCGATCACGATGGTGGCGAGGCTCAGCACGCCGACCTCACCGGCCGCCGCCCAGTGGCGACGCAGACAGAGAATCCACACCACCATCACAAGGGCGATGACAGCCACCGCCCAACCGGCGAAGAAGACCCAGGCGTACGCCGTGTTCAACTTGTTGCTGGTCGAATTGTCGGACGCCGAAAGGAGGACGAACGCCAACCCTTCGAGCACGAAGGCGATCGTGACGAGCGCGGCGGCCAGCCACACAACCGCCATCGCGATCCGGGACTTCGTCAGTTCGATCATGAGCCCTCGCTCCAATGCGTTTGTCGAACAAGCACCATCAGGCTGCCGGGCCAAAACAGATTGCCCCGCCCGCCAAGTGTGCCAGAGACGCGGCGCTGGTGGACCCAGAACCCCCGGACGACCTGCGTTGCGGCCCGGTTCCGCCGGCTGTAGAAGGTTGGCCAGGCCAGTCGTACCTGGGCCTGGTGACCGCCCCGCCAGGAGAGATCCGCCGGATGCACCATCGGATCGTCGTTGTCGGGGACGGCACCGCATGGTGCTCGCCGAGTGCGACTACGACCACAAGGCCCACCCGACGATCCCATTCATCGACACTCGGCGCGAGCGCGACGACATGTGGCTCTCAAACGCTACGGCCTGCCCGCCCTTTACTGGAACGTCGTGCCCGCGGCCTCGGCTGAACCTGCCCCGCCGGGGGCCCGGTCGACGCCGGTTCTCAGGGCCGGTGCGCGGCATCCCCTCCCCAGGCCCCCATTGAGAGCAGGCGTTCGCGGAAGCCCGTCTCGTCCATGATCGTGCGCATCTCGGCCGCGGCGGCTGACGAGGGGAACATGCTCCCCAGCCCGAGCTCGTCTCGCAGGTCGTCGCGGCGTTCGATGAAGCGCCGCCACTTCGGGCCGAGCGCTTCGACCCGGTCGGCGAAGAAGATCTGCGGAGTGCCGCCGATCCCCTTGTCGTAGAACTGCTCGGCCCAGGCCGTGAACATGGCGACGTGCTTGATCCCGTAGCCCTCCTCGACCTGGAGGCCGCGGATGACCTGGTTGATGACGGCGACGGAGTTCCCCCGCGGACATCTGCTCTGGCACGTGTAGCAGTAGAAGCAGAGCCAGACCGTGTCGTCGGTGAGCAGTGTCGGGTCACCGTCGAGGGCCCGGCGCGCGATCTCACGGGGCGAGTAGTCGCCAAAGCGCGCCGCCGGGCATGCCGACGTGCAGATGCCGCACTGCATACAGGAGAGGAACCCCTCGACGTGGTCGTGCATGCGCGGGTCGTTGGCGATCCGCTCGGCGAGTTCCCGGTGCGCCGGGGGCGGCTCGTGGAAGTTCGACTCGGCGATCACCGAATACGGGTTCGCCTGGGCGGCCTCGTCGGCCAGCTGCGTTCGCTCCCCGGTCTCAGGCATCGGATCCTCCCTGTTCACTCGTCTCGGGGGCGGCCCGGAAGAACTCCGGCCAGAACCAGGCCGTGACTCCGGCCGGCCGCCGCCTGGCGGCGGATCGCACGTTGTCCCGGCACAGAAGGCACGGCGTGACGATCGGGGCGTGCTCGGCGGCCGCGAACTCGACGAGCGCCAGCACTTCCTCGCTCGGTCCCCGATAGACGCCGCCGAGGCCACCGCAGCAGCCGGCGTGCAGCGACGGGTACGTCGTCACGGACTCGACCCCGGCGAGCTCGGCCGCCTCGGCAAGACGCGCCAGCGCCTCGTCCCGGTCGACGAGGCAGCCGACGTAGGGCACGAAACGGGGGGCGCGGGCGGCGAGCTTGCGCCCCTGGCGGCGGGCCGCGTCCGCGAGGACCTGCCAGAGCGGGGTGGTCGCGACCCCGGCCGCGGCGAGCGAGCGGTCGCAGGCCGGGCAGGCGGTGACGACCGATCCCGCGGCGACGAGGCACGCCGGCGGCGAGGCGGCGGCCGGGTGGCCGCAACAACCGGCCCCGATGGGCTCGCCGAGCGCGAGGTCCAGGTCGGCCGCGCAGGACAACGTGCTCTTTTTCAACGCCGGGTCCTGGTCCAGCGCGCAGCCGGCGTAGAAGAGCGTCGATTCGTTGGTCGGGGAGGCCAATCGCGGTGTGCGCCGGAGGTGGCGGGCGATCCGGTGCGCCCCCTGGGACGCCGCGTCGACCAGGTCGTGGGGGACGAATCCCCGGGTCGCCATCACCGCGCCGAAGGCGACGCCGTCGACCGTCTTCGTATGCCTCAGGAGGCCGGCGGCGACGCGGGCGGCGCCACGCTCCGGGCAGCGGGGTCCGCCGAAGTCCCTCTGGAGCTGGCGCACCTCGGCCATCATGGCCGCGACGTCGACCTCCATCGGGCAGGTCTTCGTGCAGGCGTTGCACTCGCTGCAGCGCCAGACGTCCTGGCAACCGAGCAGTCCGTCGACGTCCCCCGCCAGCGCCAGCCGGATCACCCGACGCGGCCCCTCGGCCATGTCGAGGCCCTGGGGACAGGCGGCCCGGCACTGGCCGCACTGGAGGCACGGCCGGCAGCGCTCCGCCAGCGCCGCCACAGCCGAGCGCGCCTTCTCGGTGGCGACGGCGGTCACGACGACTCCTCGCCGGAGCCTACCGGCACGAGCTCGTCACTAGCCTCGTTCACCTCGGCGAGCTTCTCGGCGTGGGCGCAGAGGGTGCGGAGCCGGCGCCCGACCGTGTGGCGCTCGGCGGCGCACAGGTGCCACTGCTCGATGGGCACGGGATTGCCCGCCTCGCCGAGGAGCTCCCTCGCCACGGCGATCTGCTCGGCGGCGCTCTGGTCGCCGCTGCGGTAGTGACAGCGTTCCTCGGCGCATCCCGCCAGGAAGACCCCGGCCGCGCCGAGCCGCACGGCCTCGAGGAGGTGCAGGGCGCTCACCCGGCCGAGGCAGGGCAGCTCCACGAGGCGCACGCTCTCCGGGTAGCGGTCGCGCCTCAGTCCCGCCAGAGAGAAGGCGGCACCGGCACACTCGGCGCAGACGAAGCCCACGACCGGGTGGTCGGCCCCCTCCACGAGCGTGCGTACCCGGCCGAGCAGCGTCTCGTCGTCGAGACTGTGCGCGATCGCCAGCTCCGGGCAGTGGGCGGCGCAAATCCCACAGGAGCGGCAGACCCGTTCGTCGATCACCGCCAGCTTGGCGTCGTCCCGCAGGCCCGCGGGACGGATCCCGTCACCGGCACGTTCGACGAGGCTTGTCGCGCCGAACGGGCAGGCGCCCGTGCAGACGTCGCAACCGACGCAGCGCGCCGCGTCGACCACCGGCGCCGCGGCCCGACGCCGGCCGGTGGAGGTGAGGTAGCCGTGCACCTGGGCGGCGGTCGCCGAGGCCTGGATCGAGCACTCGACGAGCGACTTCGGTCCGGAGGCGGAACCGCAGACGAACACCCCCTCGGCGGAGGTCTCGCTGGCGCGATTCTTGGCGTCGAGGGCGGCAACGAAGCCCGCCTCGTCGAGGCGTGCGCCGAGCACGCCGGCGATCCGCCCGGTGTCGGCGGCAGGCACGAAACCCGTCGAGAGCACGACGAGGTCCGGCCGTAGGGTGCGCTTGCGACCGGCGCCCACGTCCTCGACCTCGACGACGGGCCGCTTGTCGGCGTCGAACTCGACCCGGGGTGGCGAACCCCGCAGGAACTCGACGCCGGCGAGGCGCGCGGCCGTGTACCAGCTTTCGCCCTCTACTCCGAGCGTGCGCAGCTCCAGGTAGCAGACCGTCACGCGGGTCTGCGGGAAGAGCTCGCGCAGCCGGATGGCGTGCTTCAGGGCGATCGTGCAGCACAGCCGCGAGCAGTACGGCAGCCGGCGCAGGTCGCGCGAGCCGGCGCACTGGATCATGACGACCTCCCCGACCGGCGGCTTGTCCAGCCAGAGCCGCTCCTCCCAGTCGTCGAGCAGCAGCGCGAACTCGATCTGGGTGAGCACCGACTCGGCGGGATAGCCGAGGTGCGCGACCATCTCGGGCGGTGCCGGGTCGCACCCGGTGGCGGCGACGATCGCGCCGGCGCGGATCCGGGCGAGCTTCGGCGACTGGGTGAAGTCGATGGCCTCGACCGGGCAGGCCTCGGCGCAGGCACCGCAGAACGTGCAGTTGTCGAGGTCGACCGCCCAGCGGACACGGCCGTCGAACACCTCGCTGTAGATCGCCTTGTGCTCGCCGTCCGGGCCCGTGACCGGGCACGCCTTCTCACACAGGCCGCAGTCGACGCAGTCCTGCGTCACCATGTTCGGCAGCTGCCGCAGGGAGACCTCGAACTCCCCCGGGTCCCCGGACACCGACTCCACCTCGGCGCGGCGCCAGATCGCCAGGTTCGGGTGGTCGACGGCGGCGTTGCGGTAGAGACATTTGCGGATCCCGGACTGCTCCTCGATCGTCGGCAGGCACGCCCCGCAGTCGTTCGTCGGGTAGGCGGTACCGATCCGCGGCGCGTAGCCGCCGAGGAAAGGCTGGCGCTCGACGAGGTCGACGTGGTGGCCCATGCGGGCGAGCTCGGTCGCCGTCGCGATGCCGGCCACACCGCCGCCGACCACGACGACGGAGTCGACGCGCGCCCTCACCTCGGCGGCCCGGGGCGAGGTGACCGGGAACCGCACGGCCGCCCGGGCGATGCGCAGGGCCTTGTCCGTGACCGCCACCCGGTCGTCGCCGTGAACCCAGGCACAGCCCTCCCGGACGTCGGCCACCGCGAGCTCGAGGCCCTGGGAAATGAGCCGGCTGAAGCGTTGCGCGACGGAGTCGCCCGAGCAGCCGACGAAGACCAGGCGCTGGCCCGAGCCGTCCTCGGCCAGCTCGGCGAGGCGGGCCTGGCCCTCGGCGCCGCACCACACCCGGCGCCGCTCGACGGCCCCGCCCTCGGCAGCGAGGCTCTTCTCGAGGGCGCCGAAATCGATGTTGGCCGACATCGTCCCCGCGCACTCGCACAGGAGCACGCGCGACGCCGCCGTCACGCCGGCACCGCGCAGGGCACGCGGTCCGCCCCGGCGAACCCTCCGATCTCGCCGGCGTTGACGGGCCGCGCCGTCACCGCGCCGGTCGGGCAGGCCCGCGTGCAGGCCCCGCAACCGAGGCACCGTGTGCGGTCGAACTCGATCGTGCGGAAGGTCCGCACACGCTCGGGGACCTCGAAGGAGCCGTCCGGCTCGTGGCGGGCGATCCGCCGCAACGCCGCGCCGAGGGCACCCCGCGTCGTCCCGGCGGGCGCGTCGTAGAGCTGGGCCGGGTCGAAGCGTGAGCTCTCGGCGATGGCAGCACTCGGGCAGACCTTGACGCACCTGCCGCAGCCGATGCAGAGCTCCTCGCGCCGCACGATTTCGCAGCCGATCCCGTCGGTTGTCACCGTCGGCGCGACGCCCGGCAGCGAACCCAGGATCTCCCGGCCACGGGCGGTAAGCGGCACCGCCTAGCGCCTTTCCAGCCGCGGTAGCGCCGAGATCGTCGCGTGCATCCGCTTCGTCGCGGCGACGAAGCGCGGCGAATCGGCCGCGCTCATGGTGAACATCTGGACGCGCTCCCGCTCGACCCCCACGGACTCGAGCAACCGCTGCACAAAGGCGATCCGGTCGAGCGCCGAGAGGTTCCCCTCCCGGTAGTGGCACTGGCCCTCGAGGCAGCCCGCCAAGAAGACGCCGTCCGCCCCCTCGGCCAGCGCGCTCATCACGTGCAGGGGCCCGACCCGGCCCGTGCACGGCACGAGCACGCTGCGGACGGTGGTGGGCAGGGGCACGCGGGCGTTCCCCGTCGCGTCGGCGGCGGCGTAGGCGCATTCCCGGCAAAAAAAGCCGATGATCGTCCGCTCGCCGTCGTCGGCGGCCGGTTCGGTCGCGAACCGCTCCGGCTCCGCGACCGCTCCCCCGGTCCTCGCGGCGCTAGGCACGGGCGGTCACCTCGGCGAGGATCTCGGCGTCGGAGAAGCCGCCGAGCGTCATCGCCCCTGACGGGCACTCGGCCACGCAGATGCCGCAGCCCCGGCAGCTCTCCGACTCGACCACCGCGTGGGCGATCCCGTCGTCGACGACGTGCACCGCGCCCTGGGGGCAGACGTTCTCGCACACGCCACAGCCGATGCAGACCGCGGGATCGGACCAGGCGACCTCGGCCGGGGTCATCAGGAAGCCGCTCGAGAGCATGGACATCACCCGGGCGGCGGCGGCCTTGGCCTGGGCGATCGTGTCCGGGATGTTCTTCGGGCCCTGGGCGGTCCCGGCGAGGAAGATGCCGGCGCGCTGCGAGTCCACCGGGCGGAGCTTCGGGTGGTACTCCTTCAGGAAGCCGGCGGCGTCCTGCTGGAGCCCGGCGACCCGGGCGATCTGCGTCGTGCCGTCCGAGCCCTCGAGCCCGACTGACAGCACCACGAGGTCGAACAGCTCCTCGGCCTTGGTTCCGGTCACCGTGTCCTCGAAGCGGACCCGGAGGCTCTTGTCGGGCTCCTCGATCAGCTCACCGAAGCGGGTGCGCACGTAGCGCACGCCGCGCGTCGAGACCAGCCGGTAGTACTCCTCGTGCGCCTTGCCGGGCGCCCGCAGGTCCGTGTAGCCGATGGTGACCTCGCAGTCCGGGTGCTCCTGCTTGATGAGCGAGGCATGGACCGTCGCGAACAGACAGCAGATCGCCGAGCAGTGCGTGTTGCCCCGCGAGGTCTGGTCGCGCGAACCGACGCACTGCAGCATGAAGATCCGCTTCGGGACGGCACCATCCGAGGGTCGCCGCAGCTCGCCGCCGGTCGGACCCGAGGCGGAGACGAGACGGGCGAGCTGGCTCTGGGTGATCACGTTGGCGTAGCGGCCGTAGCCGAGGGGCGGCTTGCGCCGGGCGTCGAATTCGCGGTGCCCCGTCGCGATCACCATCGCGCCGACCGTCAGCTCCTCCTCCCACGGCTCCTGGTCGAAGTCGATGGCGTGGGCGGGGCAGACCGTCTCGCACGATCGGCACTCCGAGCATCCGCCGCAGGCGACGCACCGCCGGGCCTCGGCGACGGCGTCATCCGCGGTGAAGCCGAGGCGCACCTCGGCCCAGCTCCGCCGCCGCCCGGGGCCGGCGGCAACCGGCATCGGCTGGCGCCACTCGGGCTTCCCGGTGGAGAGGTCGGCGTCCGCAACCTCGGCCGTCGGGCGTGCGGGCTCCCAGACCTCGGCCCAGTCCTCCCCGCGCAGGTAGTTGTGGATCGACCTCGCGGCACGCCGCCCGGCCGCGATCGCCTCGATCGGCGTGGCGGGCCCGGTGGCGGCGGCATCCCCCGCGGCGAAAACGCCCGGGCGTTCGGTCATCATCGTCGCCCGGTCGACGACGATCTGGCCGGCGACGACCCGCACGCCGGGCGCGCCGGACAGGAACTCCTCGTCGATCTCCCGCTCGGTGGCGAGCACGACGCAGTCCGCCGGCAGCTCGACTGTCTCGCCCGCCGGTCCTTTGCGGAACCGGACGGCGCTGACCGCACCGGCCCCCACGATCTCGAACGCCGAAAGGCCGCCCTCGACCTCGACGCCCTCCTCGAGGGCTTCGGCGACGAGGTCTGCCTCGGCCCGCAGCTCGGCGGCGTCTTCGGGACAGGCGACGGTCGCCGACTCCGCGCCGAGCCGCAGACAGGTGCGGGCGGCGTCGAAGGCGTCGTCGCCGCCCCCGACGACGACCACGTGCCGCCCGACGGGAATGGGCTCGCCGAGCGCCTGGCTTCTCAGCAGCTCGACCGCCGTGGCGAGGCCGGGCCGGCCGGACGCGGCCAACGGCACCGATCCGGCACGCTGCAGACCGACGGCGAGCAGCACCGCCTGGAAGCCCGCAGCGAGGAGCGAGTCGACCGTGAAATCGGCTCCGCAGCGCTGCCCGGCCTTCAGCTCGACACCGTGGGCGAGCACGCGTGCGACCTCGGCGGCAAGGAGTTCGCGCGGCAACCGGAACTCGGGGATGACGAAACGCAGGGCACCGCCCGCCTCGGGCTGGGCCTCGAAGACGGTGACGTGGTAGCCGAAACGGGCGAGCTCGCGCGCCGCCGTGAGGCCCGCGGGGCCCGCGCCGACGACTGCCGCCCGCACGGAATAGACCGCGGTCGGAACGGCCACCGGCTTGGCGGACTCCACCTGGTCGGCGATGAAGCGTCCGATCCCGGCGATCGCCACCGCCTCGTCGACCCGCCCGCGCGTGCACTCGGTCTCGCAGTCGTGGGGGCAGATGCGGCCGCAGACGCTCGGGAAGGGGTTCTCCCTGCTCGCCAGTTCGTACGCATCGCCGGTTCGCCCCTGGGCCACCAGCGCGACGACCCCCTGGACGGCCGTGTGCACCGGGCAGGCTGACCGGCACGGCGCCTCGCCGCGGAAGTCGATCACGAAACCCGCCGGGACGGCGTTGGCGAACGGCCGGCCGATCGCCTTGCGCTTGGCCATGCCGAAGTCGAAGTCGCTCTCGAGCTCGACCGGGCAGGCCGACGTGCACCGGCCGCAGGCGACGCAGCGCTCGGAGACGAAACTCGGCCGGTGCAACACCCGCACGCGCAGCTCCCCGGGTGGCCCGCTCACCGCGGTCACCTCCGAGAGCGTGTGAACGTGGATGCGCGAGTCGGTGGCGGCGTTGGCGAGCCGCGGCGCCAACGAGCACATCGCGCAGTCTTCGGTCGGGAAGGTCTTGGACAGGCGGGCCATGTACCCGCCGAGCGACTGCTGACGCTCGACGAGGTGCACCTCGATCCCGGCGTCGGCGAGCTCCTCGGCGGCGGACATCCCGCCGATCCCGCCACCCACCACGACCGCCGACCGTTGCAGGAAGGTGCGGGATCGCTTCAGGTCGGACTGCTGGGCCGCCCGGGCGACGGAGGCGGCGAGGATCGTCTCGGCCTTCTTCTGAGCCTTGGCGGGTTCGTCGCGGTGGACGAACGAGCAGCCCTCGCGCAGGTTGGCGAAGGCCACGGCGTTCTCACCGAGCCGCAGCTCCCGCGCGATGCGCTCGAAAGTGGGGCCCTGGACGCGGCGCGAGCAGGCGCCGATCACGATGTGGTCGAGGCCGCGCGACTGTACGGCGCGCTCGATGCGCCGCCGGCCCTCGGTGCCGCACATGAACTGGCTCACCGAGACGTTGACGACACCGGGCAGCTCGCGTCCACCGGCGGCGAGGGACTTGAGGTCCAGGACGTCGGAGATGTTGCCACCGCACTCGCAAAGGAAGACTCCGCAGCGCGTCAGTCGCTCCCTTCCGCTTGGGCGGTGGCGCTCCGCCTCGGACGGGCACCGATGCGCTCGAGGATCGGCTCGAGGTCCTGGGAGTGCGACTCCACGCCGCAGACCGTGTCCGGGTCGGCCCCGAGCGCGAGCGCCACGAGCTGCTGCACGTGGAGGTGGACGAAGGGGTACTCCTCGCCGCTCGATTCCGAGATGGCGTCGTGGTACCGGTCGAATTGGACCGAGCAGTTCGGGCACATGTGCACGAGAACGTCGATCTTCTCCGCGGCGAGGCGCTTCAGCTTCTCCCGGGTGACGGCGAGCGAGAGCGACGGGTTGACGAAGATCTGACGGAAACCGGCGCCGCAATGCGTCGTCTTCTCCGCGTAGTTGCCCGTCTTCACGATACCGGTCGACTCGAGCAGATCCTCTGGCAACATGAAGTTCTCGCTGTCACCGAGGACCTCGTCGGGAAAGACCTTGCAGTAGTGGCAGGCCGGGTGGGTCGCCACCTTGATGCCCGAGAGCCGCCGGCGGATGAGCTCGGGGATCTGTTGGTGCCGACTCCAGAGGATCTCGAGGCTGTGCCGGTGCTGGATCGTCCCGGCGACGCGGTCGTCGTAGCGGCGTCCGATCTTCTCCAGCGTCTCGTTGGCCTGTCGGCGGTACTCGGGGACGTTCAGTACGTCGCGGGACTTCTTGTTGATGGCGTAGCAGGTCGAGCAGAGATACGACTGGATCGGGTGGCCCGCGTCGACCGCTACACAGGCATTGCGGGCCGCGACCGCGAGCGTCGTCTGGAACGGCATGAGATCCGAGTAGTAGCCGAGACCGGTGCAGCACGTCTGGTCGGTGTTGACGGTGTATTCGACGTCGAGCCGCTCGAAGAGCCACTTCGTCGCGGCCTCGACGCCGGGGTACTCGGTCGAAACGAGGCAGCTCCGGAAGAGCTGGACCCCACCGGTAATGGGGGCGATGTCAGGCGTGGTGTGGGGAATACCTCTTACTTAATCAAATCAATGGGACTTGTCAAGTTACTGGTGGTGAGGGTGGCCCATCGCGGCCTCTCAACCCTCCTACCAGGACCTAAGCAGGTGCATCCCCCGCTCGGGCTTTCCACGACGGGGAAAGACACTCCCGCTTCCGATCCCGGCATTCCGCGTTTTCGGCGGATGCGATTTTCCCCCTCCGGGCTCACCGACGGGCAGCCGGGGCTCGCGTGGCACGAGAGGTTGAACCGTCCGGTGCAGGGCATCACGTGGCGCGGGCAGTATGCGGACGGCCCCGCCGCGGGCAACCGATGAACCCCGTCGCGGCCGAGGGGCCACGGTAACGTTCGCTCCGGTGGGACAGCCGCGATTCTGAGACGCGGCTCGCCGGGGTCGTCACGATCCCGCCGGACAAGGGAGGCGCCGTGCACTACGGATACTTCGATGACGAACACCGCGAGTACGTCATAACCCAGCCGGACACACCTCTGCCATGGATCAACTACCTCGGCACCGAGGAGTACTTCGCCTTCGTCTCCAACACCGGGGGCGGGTCCTCTTTCTACCGCGACGCTCGCCTGCGCCGCCTCATCCGCTACCGCCACAACAACGTTCCCGCCGACTTCGGCGGTCGTTACATCTACC
Organism: Acidimicrobiaceae bacterium; assembly: GCA_003159795.1. Classification (GTDB taxonomy): domain Bacteria; phylum Actinomycetota; class Acidimicrobiia; order Acidimicrobiales; family Bog-793; genus Bog-793. The sequence goes on from PLPK01000060.1 coordinate 28,519, forward strand.
TGCGCGACGACACCGACGGCGATTACTGGTCGCCTTCGTGGCAGCCGACGAGGACCAAGCTCGACGCCTACGAGTGCCGGCACGGGATGTCCTACACCTCCATCGGCTCGGCGCGGAGCGGGATCCGGGAGGAGACGCTCTACTTCGTCCCCCTCGGCGAGAACCTCGAGGTCTGGCGCGTGCGCGTGACGAACGAGCGCGAGCTCCCCGCCAAGCTCTCGCTCTTCTCAGCGGTCGAGTTCTGCCTCTGGGACGCACTGGACGACATGACCAACTTCCAGCGGAACTACAACGTCGGTGAGGTCGAGGTCGTCGACGGCGTGATCTACCACAAGACCGAGTACCGCGAGCGGCGCAACCACTTCGCCTACTTCGCCTGCTCAGAACCCCTCGCCGGCTTCGACACGCAGCGGGACGCCTTCCTCGGCACGCACCAGGGCTGGGACTCGCCCCTCGCCCTCCAGAGGGGCAACTGCCTCGACTCCATCGCGCACGGCTGGGCGCCGATCGGCTCGCACCACGTCCGGCTCTCGCTGGAGCCGGGTGAGACACGCGAGATCGTCTTCCTCCTCGGCTACGCCGAGAACCCGCCGGACGCCAAGTTCGACCCGCCGGGCTCCCAGACGATCGACAAAAAGGGTGTCCTCCGGACGATCGAGCACTGGCTGAAGCCGGAAACGGTCGAGGAGGGCCTCGCGGCCCTCGCGCGCTCCTGGGACGAGCTGCTCGGCGTGATCCACGTCGAGACGCCGGACGAGGACACGAACCGGATGGTGAACATCTGGAACCCCTACCAGTGCATGGTGACGTTCAACCTCAGCCGGTCGATATCGAGCTTCGAGTCCGGCATCGGCCGGGGGATGGGCTTCCGCGACTCGAGCCAGGACCTCTTCGGCTGCACGAGCGAGGTCCCCGAAAGGGCGCGCCAGCGCGTCCTCGACCTCGCCGCGACCCAGCTCGCCACGGGCGGCGCCTACCACCAGTACCAGCCGCTCACCAAGCGCGGCAACAACGAGGTGGGGTCCGGTTTCAACGACGACCCGCTCTGGCTGGTCCTCGCCGTCGGCGCCTACCTCAAGGAGACCGGGGACGCCGCCATCCTCGACGAACCCGTCCCGTACGACAACGCGCCCGGATCCGAGACACCGCTCTACGAGCACCTCCAGCGCTGCGTGCGCTACACGCTCGACAGGCTCGGGCCGCACGGGCTGCCGCTTATCGGCCACGCCGACTGGAACGACTGTCTCAACCTCAACTGCTTCTCCGACACGCCCGGAGAGTCCTTCCAGACCACCGGGAACAGGGAGGGCGGTGTCGCCGAGTCCGTGTTCATCGGCGGCCAGTTTGTCCTGGCGGCGAGGGAGTTCGCCGGCATCGCGCGCCTCCACGGCCTCGCCGACGAGGCGGCGTCGTACGAGTCCGAGGCGGACCGGATGGCCGCCGTGGTGGAGGAGCACGGCTGGGACGGCGGGTGGTACCTGCGGGCCTATGACTACTTCGGCAACGTCATCGGCTCGAGTCGCAACGACGAAGGGAAGATCTTCCTGGAATCACAAGGCATCTGCACGATGGCGAGCATCGGTGCGGCGAACGGCAAGCCGGCTGAGGCACTCGCGGCCGTGCGGGAGCGGCTCGCCACCGAGCACGGGATCATGCTGGTCGATCCGCCCTACACCCAGTACCACCTCGAGATCGGCGAGATCACGACATATCCCCCCGGCTACAAGGAGAACGGCAGCGTCTTTTGCCACACCAACCCCTGGATCATGATCGGCGAGGCGATCCTCGGGAACGGCGACGCCGCCTTTGACTACTACCGGCGGACCAACCCCTCGGCCCGCGCGCCCATCAGCGACATCCACCGTTGCGAGCCATACGTCTACGCGCAGACGATCGCCGGCCGACGCGCCGCCACCTTCGGCGAGGCGAAGAACTCCTGGCTCACGGGCGCGGCGTCATGGCACATGACGGCGATCTCCCAGTGGATCCTGGGCGTGCGCCCCGAGCTCGACGGCCTGCGCATCGACCCGGTGCTGCCCTCGGCCTGGAACGGGCTCACGGCACGGAGGCGCTGGCGTGGCGCGACCTACGAGATCACCGTCCACAAGGACGCCGGCGTCGTCGGCCGCGTCCGGGAGCTGCTGGTCGACGGCAACCGGGTCGCGGGCAACCTGCTCGCCCGGGCGCCCGCCGGCGCGACCGTCCGGGTCGAGGCGACCGTCGAGCCCGCCTGACCGGACTTACGAAGTTCGTGGGCACCCTTCTCGATCGGCCAACGCGTTCCCACTACAGGGCGGTGCTGGACAGACCTAGTCGATGTCGACCGCGTTGGCGGCGATGACGTCCCGCATCCAGTAGGCGCTCGATTTCGGGATCCGCTGCTGGGTCCCGTAGTCGACGAACACGATGCCGAACCGCTGCGAATACCCATCGGCCCACTCGTAGTTGTCGAGCAGCGACCAGACCGAGTAGCCGCGCAGATCGACACCCTGGGCGATGGCGGCATGTGCCGCGGCGAAGTGGCCGCGCAGGAACTCGACCCGCTCCGTGTCCTTTACGTGACCCTCCGGATCGACGTAGTCGGCGAAGCCGGCACCGTTCTCGGTCACGTAAAGGGGGATGTCGCCGTAGTCCGCGCGCAGGTGCAGGAGCAGCTCGGTCAGCCCCGCCGGGTCGATCGCCCAACCCTTCGATGTGCGCGCCAGGTCCTCCCGGCGCCGGTCGACGATTCCCAGCCAGTCGTCGTAGGTGGGGCCATCCGACGGGCCGGGCACGGCACCACGCTCGGCCTTGGCCGGAGCCGCGGCCACCCGTCGCGACTCGTAGTAGTTGGCACCGAGGAAGTCGATATCGGCCCGGATGGTCTCGAGGTCCCCGTCACGGAGGAAGTCACCGCCGGCGAGCCGGAGGCATTCGTCGAGGAGCTCCGCCGGGTAGTGGCCCTTCAGGACCGGGTCGAGAAACCAGCGGTTGAGGTGAGCATCGAGCCGGCGGGCGGCGGCAACGTCCTCCGCGCTCGTCGTCACGGGGGACACCGGAGAGAGGTTGAGCGCGATTCCCACCTGAGACTTGGGTCCCGCCACCTCGGCCACCACCCGGGCGGCGAGGCCGTGCCCGAGCAGGAGATGGTGCGCGGCCTTCACCGCGGCGCCGAGGTCCCGGATCCCGGGCGCGAGCCTCCCTATGGCGTAACCCTGGAACGCCGACACCCACGGTTCGTTGAGCGTCGTCCAGAGTGCCACCCGGTCCCCGAGCGCGGCAGCGACGACGCGGGCGTACTCCGCGAAGCGATAGGCGGTGTCACGGTTCGCCCAGCCGCCTTCGTCCTGGAGCGCCTGGGGAAGATCCCAGTGGTACAGCGTGAGCAGCGCCGTGATGCCTCGGGCACGCAGCAGGTCCACGAGGTGCCGGTAGTAGTCCAGGCCCGCCTCGTTCACGCGGCCCTTGCCGTCGGGCTGGACCCGCGGCCAGGAGACCGAGAAACGGTAGGCGGGGATCCCGAGCTCCGCCATGAGATCCACGTCCGACTCGATGCGGTGGTACTGGTCACACGCCACATCGCCGTTGTCGTCGTGGAGGACGTTCCCCGAGACGTGGCTGAAGGTGTCCCAGATCGACGGCCCCTTCCCGTCCGCGTCAGCAGCCCCTTCAACCTGGTAAGAAGCCGTGCCGACACACCAGAGGAACCCGTCGGGGAAACTGAGCCGCGAACTCATCTCGTCCTTTCCAACCGGTCTCGAACCGATGCGATCACGGACGGCGCGCCTACGGGGCGACGTGCCCTGGGGGCGCCCACCACCCGCGCTCGGCGGTAACCGTAATCATGCCCTGGGACGCGCGAGTGGCGACGCCGGGTTGCCGGATTCCGCGCGCGCCGCCCGGACCCTCGCTCAGCGGCGTGCGAAGCGCGCTACGCCGGTTCCGGTACGGCCGCGAAATGGTCCTCCTCGACCTCGACAAGAGAAGGCACTTCCTCGGAGAGACGCAGGTCCTTCTCCCGGCGGGCCCCGATGTCCGGCAGCGAGGCGCCCGCTGGCTCTGCCATGTAGTGCCGGCCCGCCCGTCCGGCGAGCGGATTAAGTGACGACCTCGAGCGCCGCTTCTCGGCCTCGGCGTCGACGCCGGCGGGGGGCAGCGGGCTGCCATCGGCCATCACCGCAGGCGCGAAGCTCGCCGCGTCGGAGTGCGTGAGCGGCTCCCACTTGTGGTGCAGCTGTGGCACGGAGGCGAGCAGCATCTTCGTGTAGGGGTGCTGGGGATTGCTGAAGACCTTCTCGGTGGCCCCCATCTCGAGGATGATCCCCCGCCGCAGGATGACCGCGCGCTCACTGATGTAGTTGCCGAGCGACAGGTCATGGGTGATGAAGAGGATCCCGAGACCCTGCTTCTTCAGATCGGCGAGCAGGTTGAGCACATCGATGCGCGTCGAGGCGTCGAGCATGGAGATGATCTCGTCGGCGACGAGCAGCTTGAGGTCGAGGAGCAGGGCACGCGCGATCAGGAGGCGCTGGAGCTGCCCGCCCGAGAGCTGGTGGGTGAACTTGCTGAGCACGTCGGCGGGGTTGAGGCCCACAGCCTGGACGGCGTCCTCCACCTTCTGGTGCCACGCCGCAGAACGGACACCCGAGAAGTACGTGTCCCTGACCATTTGGAACACCCGGTCAGCTCGGAAGATCGGGTTATACGAGCTGAACGGGTCCTGGAATACTCCCTGCACGTAGCGGTAGTACTCCCGCAGGTCATCCCGGTGCTTCAGCTGGGAGATGTCTTGCCCGTCGAAGATGATCGATCCCGACGAGACGCTCTCGAGCCGCAGGATCATCTTGCCGAGGGTCGTCTTGCCGCTGCCGCTCTCACCGATCAGGGCCGTCACCTGGCCGGGCAGGATCTCGAAGCTCACCTGCCGCACGGCCGGGAAGACGGCAGACCCGAACGCCCCTGTACTGAAGACCTTCGTGACCTTGTCGAGCTTCAGCACGGCTCAGCCCTCCCCGCCGTCCGCCACCGGGGCGGCGGCTGCGGCGTCGGCGGATACCGAAGACTTGCTGCGCAGCCAGCACGCCACGAAGTGCCCCGGGGCGACCTCGTCGAAAGGAGGCTCCTCGTGGCAGCGCTCGAAGGCGAACGGGCAACGGTCGTGGAAGCGGCAGCCCTCCGGCGGGTCCAGAAGCGACGGCGGCGTGCCGACGATGCCGGAAAGCACCCGGTCCTCGTAGCGCACCCCGACCTCGGGCAGAGACGAGATCAGCAACTGGGTGTAGGGGTGCAACGGGGCGTTGATGATCGTGTCCGCGGAAGCCTTCTCGGCGAGCTTGCCGGCGTACATCACGAGAATCGTGGTGGAGATCTGGGCGAGGATCGACAGGTCGTGGGTGATGACCATGACGCTCTTCACGTAGCCCCGGTCCCGGAACTCGATGATCATCTCCCCGACGGCGCGCTGCGTGGAGACGTCGAGCGCCGAGGTGATCTCGTCGGCGATAAGCAGCGACGGGTTGAGCAGGGTCGAGATCACCATGACGATCCGCTGCTTCATGCCGCCGGAGAGTTCGATCGGGTACTGGCGCAGGACCTTCTCGTCCAACCCGACCAGATCCAGCCGCCGCCGGAACTCCTCGATCTCGGCGGAGTAACGGACCTTCTTCGTCTTCAGCAGGTCGCGCGTGATCGTCCTGATCCGCCGCGTCGGGTTGAGCGCGCTCATGGCGTACTGGGGAATGATGGAGAGTTCTTTGTAACGCAGCCGGTCCATCGCCCGGTCGTCGCCGATCGGCAGCTCGACTCCGTCGAGCTCGACGGTTCCGCCCACCTTGCGCATCCGGCCGTCGAGGCGCATGATCCCGTTGCCGAGTGTCGACTTGCCACACCCGGACTCCCCGGCGATACCCATGATCTCGCCGTCGTCGACGGTGAATGACACGTCGTCGACCGCCTTGACGTCGCCGTACAGCGTGCGGTAGTAGATCTTCAGTCCTTCGACTCGCAGGCTCATCTACAGCGACCTCAGCTTCGGGTTGAACACCTCGTCCAGGCCGGCATTCGTCAGGTAGAGCCCGCCCACGATGCAGGTGATGATCGCACCCGGCGGCAGGAACCACCACCAAATGTGCAGGTCGAGCGCATCCCAGAAGAAGGCGTTGTTCATCATCGTCCCCAGAGTCACCACTCCCTGGGGCCCCAGCCCGACGAAGTCGATGAACGAGGCCGTGAGGATCGCGCCGCCGAAGAGCAGGATGAATGTGAGCATGAGATATGAGCTCATGTTCGGGGCGATCTCGCGCCAGATGATCTTGGAGCTGCTCTCGCCCGAAAGCCGCGCCAGTCCGACGAACTCCCGGTTCTTCAACGTGAAGGTCTGCGCGCGGATCGCCCTCGCCGCCCAGGGCCAGGAGAACATGCCGATCAGTGCAGCCTCCCAAAGCAGGCTGAGCTGATGGAGGTAACCGCCAATAATCAAGAGCATGGCGAAGAGAGGGATGACGATGACGACATTCGTGACGAGGTTCAGTATCTCGTCCATCCAGCCACCCCGGTAGCCGGCGGTGAAGCCGACCAGCATCCCCAGCAGCACCGAGAAGCAGCCGCCGAGGACACCGACCTCGAAGCTGGCGCGGATGCCGTAGACGACCTGGGAAAAGACATCCTCGTCGAAGTAGGTGGTGCCGAGCCAGTGCCGCCCCGAAGGCGGATGCCAGCCGGTGTTGCCCGTCGCGAGCGGCGCGTAGCTGGTGAGCCATGGGCCGAAGATCGCGACGAGGACGAAGAACCCCACCACACTGATCCCGACGAGGAGCTTCTTGTTGCGCACCGCGAAGTAGAGGAACTCGTGGCGGCGCCGCTTCGGCGCACCTGGCAGCGGACTGCTCACTGGCGCGACGGCCTCAGTCGCGGCACCGGGCTGCGCCGCCATTCCATCTGGATCCGGCGCGGTCCCGTGCGCGAGCACCGGTGGCGGGTCGGACCCCGCCGGAGCTGTCCCGGAAGCGGGTCTCATGCCTTCCGCGGGCGCGTCGGCATCGGTCATCCCTCGGCTCCCATCATGCTTACCCTGGTCCTCGGGTCGACGAGGACGTAGACGATGTCAATGACGAAGTTGGCGACCAGCACGCCGATGATGACCAACAGGAAGGCCCCCTGCATGAGGAAGATGTCGGAGTTCGTGATGGCGTTGAAGAAGAGCAGACCCACACCCTGGTAGTTGAACACGATCTCGGTGACGATCTGGCCAGCGACGAACGTGCCGAGCGCGAGCGCCAGGCCGGTCAGCTGGGGCAGGACGGCATTGCGATAGGCGTACCTCCGCACGAGACGCGCCGGGCTGCCGAGCATCTGGAGCCAGTGGGCGTAGTCCGACTCGAGCTCGTAGATGATGAGGTTCCTCATGCCGATCGCCCAGCCTCCGAGCATGATGAAAAAGAGGCTCAGGAACGGAAGGATCCAGTGCTCGAGGAAGTTCCCAATGAACGTCCAGGTCCAAACCGGGGTCGTTCCGAATGCGAAGGCGTTGGACTCGGGCAGGAGGTGCCACAAAGCCCCGAGAAAGAAGGCGAGGAGCATCGCGAACCACTGGTACGGCGTACCGCTGATCAAGTAGCTCGCGGGCAGGATCGAATTGTCGAGCACCTTGCGACGGGCGGCCATGGCACCGAGGCGGTTCCCCACGAAGTAGGCGCAGATGATCGCCGGGACTAGCAGGCCCATCGTGTAGAAGATGTGCTGGCCGATCACGGTCGCCACTGGGGTCGGGTAATAGAACATGCTGACCCCGAGGTTCCAGTGGAAGATGCCGTCCCAGTAGTAGAGGTACTGCTTCCAGAGCGGCTCGTTGAAGCCAAACGCCTTGTAGAAGTACGCCTGCAGGTACTTCGCAGCGTCCGGCTGGGCTCGGAATTTGAGGAGGAATACCTGGAGCGGGTTCCCCGGCATGAGCCGCGGGATTCCCCAGTCGATCGTCACCGCCACCCAGAACGTGAGCAGATAGATCGAGATCTTCTTCAAGAAGTAGCGGCGCATGTGGCTTCCTGCGAGGTCGAAAGTAGCGGGCCGCCCCCCACCCTTGTCGGGCGGGGGGCGGCGTCGCCGCTACTGCTGGTTCAGTTGCAGTTCAGTCAAACCCTTGGCTTATGAGTGCGCTAGCTGTGCAAGGGCAAGCACAGTGGTCATCTGGCCAAGCCAGCCGGCCCACATAACCGGGGTGTACTGGTCGCCCTTGGCAGTCGAGTGCGGCCAGTGCTTCCAGTGCGAGGCGCTGTACTGCGCCCACGCACCGTTGTACCAGACCGGGATCTCCGGCAGGTACTGCAGCTCGATGGTCTCAAGCTTGTTGAAGATGGCCTGGCGAGCGGTCTTGGCTGTCATCGCCGTGGCGTTGAGGTCCTTAACCAGGGCCCAAGCCTTACCAGCGACACCGCCGACCGTAGCCGCGTCGAAACGCTCCCAGTTGTCCTGGGCGGACTGCACCTTCTGCACCGGAAGGCGGAACATCCGGTAGAAGTAGTTGTACGGGTCCGCCGCGATCGACGCGTTGTTGTCAATCGCGAAGTCGTACGTGCCGTCCTCGATGTCCGAGGTCCTGGTGGCGTACGAGGGGAAGAGGGCTTCGGCCTTGATCCCCACGCCCTTCAGGTCCTTGACGATGAGGTTGATGGCAGCCATCCAGTCGGTCCAGCCGGCCGGGCACTCGATGGTGACCGTCTGGCCCTTGTAGTTCGACTTCTTAAGGTCGGCCTTGGCCGTCGCCTTACTGAAGCTGAACCCGTACTGCTTGACAGCCGCCGTGTCGATGTACGACTTCTGGCTCGGCATCAAGCCGGTCGGGTTCGACGCGTCGACGAGGTTCGTGTAGTCGACGTTGACGATCTGCGACTCGTTGACAGCCGCGGCAACCGCCTTGCGGAAGTACAGGTTGCTCATCGGCTTCTTCGACAGGTTCGGCTCGAGCCAAACGGTGTTCGCCGAGAGCATGTACGGAGGCCGCGGGTAGTAGGTCGAGATATTGCCGTAGGTGCTGCCACCCGGCGATGCCGCGTGGATCAGCGCCGCAATACCCGGCAGGAAGTTGTTCGACAAGTCGATCGCGCCGGTGAGGAAGTCAGTCAGCTCAACGTTGTTCGAGCTGTTGACCGTGTCACACCAGTGACCGAACTTGAAGCTCGGATTGCCGAGAGACTTGACGTTGGCGCCCCACCAGTTCGGGTTGGTCGTGTAGCAGACCTCTTCCGAGTTGGTGTTGGCCGAGTCGAGGGACATCGGGCCCGAGGCAACAGGCGCCGCGTTCGCGTCGGTGTTGAGCTCAGCGTTGTTCCAATCCCCCATGCCGTAGACGCTGCTCGAGGGAAGGATCGGGTCCTGGTAGAGGAAGGACTGCCAGTCCTCAGCCGCCGGGTGCTTGAACGTCACGGTGACGGTGTTGCCGACCGCCGTGGCCCCACTCACGTCGTTGGCCAGGTTGCTGTAGTAGATCCCGGGGTCTGTCTTGGCGAGCATGATCGTGAACACCACGTCCGCGCCCGTCATGAACCCCTTGACCGCCTGCCCGTTGGCCACGTCGCTGACCCACTTGATCCCGCCGCGCAGCGTCAGGACGTACTTGGTGGTGCTGGTCCACTTGCCCGAGTTCGCCAACCAAGGAATGTACTTGTTGGTGATCGGGTTGTAGAGGAACAGCGTCTCGTACAAGAACCCTTCGGTCCCGGTGGCGAAGCTGCCCTGCGCGTTCGGGTTCCAGACCGTCGGCGGGCTATACATCACGCCGCTCGAGAAGACGGTGTTGGCGTGGCTGAGCGTCACGTGCGGCCGAACTGTGGTCGCCGAGGCGGTCGTGCCGATGGCGAGCAGGGGAACGACTAGCGACCCCGCCAGAACCACGGCAGCCACACCGAGGAAACCCTTCTTTTTCCTTGCGAACATATTTCATCTCCTGTTCTAGGTACTAGGAACTGGTGTCCGGTGATCACCCCGGGTTGCCCGTTCGTCATAAGGCGCGAGCGCGTCTCACGACCGCCGGGCGGACCCGCATGCTTGACCGGACTGGCATCCCCTTTCCTCTACGTCGACTCCCGCCGTACGGGCAGCAACCCCGCGACTCGGGGTTATCCGCCGCGACAGGACATCCTAGGCCGAATGTTACCCAAACGTCACATAATCCCTGAGACGTGATCCAAGGCCTGCTCAGCGGCCCATGCGACCGACTGAAGCACCTTCGACCCTGGCCGACACGCTAGGACCACCGCGCCACCGTGGCAACCTCCGCGGCGCAAACCCGGCATCCCGGGGGCCTGACCTCGGCGCGGCCGACAGCGGACCGGCCCTCGTCTGCGGCCGCGGCCAGCCGGCCCATCACCTTGGTCCCGCACGCCACGACGACCGGGCTCGACGCCTCGCCGCTCACCCCGCGTGCACCCGCGGGTAGCGGTCAGAAGGGTCGGGATCGTTCGCGAGAGGCGCCCCAGTCACCGAACCCACCAGAGGTCCCACGACGCCGTGACGCGGGCCGCGGCAGTGCCCCTCGTCGCGTCAGCGTGAACCGGGGGAGGATCTCGTCTGGCCCGACGGTCCGCGAGCACGCTGGGTCTCGCCGAGATCGGGCGTGACAGCCCCGAGGTCAACTCGACCAGGCCACCTTGCTCCCGGAACATCGGCCCCTCACCGGGAGGGGGACCGGGTCCACCCCGGCGGCGTGCCACGGCGCCCGGACCCGGGTCAGGGGACCGGGCCCACCTCTGCCCCGATGCCTCCCCTTTCGAGCACAGCGACCTCGTACGGGGCCAGCGCGAGCGGCCGGCCAAAGCCAGGGAGGTCCCGCGCTGAGCCCGCCTGCGGACCGCCGGAGGAACCGACGGCGCAGGACCCTGTGAGCTCCGCCTCCACCGTGTCCGGCGAAGCGTTGATCACGAGCACCGCTTCCTCCCCGCCCGCGGCCAGGCGGCCGACCACGACGCGACCGTCGTCGACGGACACCGGGCGGTGGGCGCCGGCCTCCGAGGCGAGCGCCGAGTAGAGCAGCCAGGTGTTCTCCGGATTCACCCGCGGCGTTCTCGCCGCCATGTGCTCGAGCGGGTACGTGCACAACACCGTCTGGCCGGTGCCGACGCGCCTGCGGAGCAGCGCCGGGGAGCCGTGCTGGTCGACGGCCAGCACCTCGGCGCCGTCGGCGTCCACCGGGAGGCAGGCGCGCGAACCGGCCACGCCCCCGACCCGGAAGGCGAGCCGGCCGCCCGCCGCGATCCCACCGAAGGGCACCTTGAATTCCAGCACGACCTCGTCGTCCTCGATCGGGTCGACGAGTCCGTAGCGCAGGTGGTGGCGCACGCCGAAGATCTCGTCCAGCCAGGGGAACCACGGTCCGCGCTGGCGGTCCGTCGTGCCGGCGAAGTACGAGGCATAGACAGTCGCGCCCCCCTCGGCCAGCTCGCGCAGCCGGGCGGCGCCCGGGGCGCTGATCAGCTTGGCGCACGGCAACAGGTAAAGGCGCGCGCCGGCGGGAAGCCCGTCGCGCTCGCGGGCCACCGCGACGGACAGGTCCGCCTCCCGGGCGGCGATGTAGGACTGGAAGAGGTTCGGGTAGATCTCTTCCCGCTGCTCGGGGGTCACAAACGATATGGCGCGCTCGAAGTGCTCGGGCACGACGATCAGGGTATCGGCGGGCACCGGCGCGAAACCGCCCGCTTCCAGCCGGCCGACCAGCCGGGCAAAGCGCGCCAGCTCCTCGAGTTGCGGCTTCGGGTGCCCCCGGCGGTCGGTGAGCCCGAAGTGCATCTCGTGCGGGTGGTGGCGGTACGGCTCCTGATCGTAAAGGTCGTCGTAGTCGCAGTTGTTCCAGGCGATCCAGCCGCGCGCGCCCGCGAGCAGCGTCGTGTGGAGCACCTGCCGGTAGTAGCAGGCGGCATTCTCCCCCGAGGCGAAATTGGAGGAGAGGCCGAACTCCTCGAGCACGACAGGGCGGTCGTACGAGCCGCACAGCTCGCAGGCGAACGCCGCCGTGAAGTGCTCGCGGACCGGATCGTCGTTCATCGTGTAGACGTGGGGCCCGACGAAGTCGACGAGCGGCGCGAGGGCACGCAACGAGTAGCCGGTGTCCCGGCCGGAGACCTCGATGCCCCAGACGCCGTCACCCGTCGAGATCGGCTGGGCGACCCCCGCCGAGCGGACGGCCTGGATGAGGATCCGCGCCCAGGCGGTGATCTGCTCGGTTTCCGCGGGACCCCCGTAGTTGGGCATCTCGTTGGAAAGCAGCCAGCCGACGACCGCGGGGTGCCGACCGAAGCGATGGGCGATCTCGGCCGCGAACCACGCCTGCTGCGAGACCATCCAGACGTCGCGGTACAGATCCCTCCCATGCCGCCAGGTCGGGTCCCAGTTCTGGCCCGACATGTGCCCGACGATGAACGTCGGGATCGTACCGAGGCCGATCTCGCGGTGGGCGTCGAGGAAGTCGCCGAACCGTGCACAGACCTCCTCGTCGATTCGCTCCGGTGACGGCACGAAGTCGGGCCAGTAGCAGAACGAGCGCGTGATGTTGCAACCGTGCGCGGCGAGCACGGCGAGTTCCTCACGCACGAGAGCTCCGTCGTAGTGGTTCCACATCCGGGGACCGCCGCCACGCGACCAGAAGTTGGCGCCGATCCAGACCGGAACCGCAGCGCCGTCAGCCATCAGGCCTCCTGTCTTCGTCCGCTCCGGGCGGGCGCCTGCGTTGCCATCCTTCGACGGTCGCCCGCGCACCGGATCAGCCCATCTCGCGGCACGAGTGGACTACCCGGGCGGTGCGATGTCAAGAACCGCCGGCGCGGCACCCGGCACCCACGGCCCACCGCCGACGCCTCGATGGCGCCAGGTTCTCCGGCTGCGGCGCGTCCCCGGGCGGGACTGCAACAGGCCCGCTTGCGGACGGGCCGCTCAACGGCCCAGCGCACTCGCGAGGATCAGGCCCCCCATCAGCCCCGAGTCGTCCCCCAGGCCCGGCGGCACTAGCAGCGCCGGGAGCGTGGCAGCCTCCGGGTAGTACGCACGGTTGAGCAAGTCAGCCGCTTCTGACCGGATCCCGTCCAGCAGTCCCGGGTGGTGCAGCACCCCGCCTCCGACGACGATCCGTTGCGGGCGGTACAGGCAGATCAGATTGGCGACGCCGAGCGCGAGGTACTCGGTCTCGAGGCGCCAGGCGGCATCGTCGCTGATCTCGGCGGCGGGCACCCCGTAGCGGGCCGACAAGGCGTGCCCCGAGGCCAGTCCCTCCCAGCAGGTCCCGTGGAAATCGCAGTCTCCCGACCACAGATCGTCCCGGCGCTGGGGAATCCTCATGTGACCCATCTCGGGGTGTCTCGCCCCGTGAACAAGGCGTCCGGCCACGACCGCCCCCACGCCGATCCCCGTTCCGATCGTGACGTAGAGCACGTCATCGAATCCGCGCGCCACGCCCCAGGACCATTCCGCCAGGGCAGCCCCGTTGACGTCGGTGTCGAGCGCGATCCGGACGTGCAGTGCCTCCGAAAGCTCCCGGCAGAGCGGGAATCCCCGCCACCCGCGCTTGGGAGTCGCGGCGATGGCGCCGTTTCCCAGATCCAGTGGCCCGAAGGAGGCAACGCCGACGGCCTCCAGCTCCCGGCCCTGCTCACCGAACCACGCGACGATCGCGCCCACCGTCGACACGGGATCGTTCCCCGTGCTGAAGGCACCCTTCGCGAGCAGCCGGCTCGAACCGTCGCCAACGCCCACCCGACAGTTGGTCCCGCCCAGCTCGACCGAACCGAACCAACCCATCTGCCACCCTCCTGGGGCCGCCCACAGCCAGTTGTCAGCCGCCATGACTACCACGCGGCGCGCCGGGGCAGCGAAGCTTCCCCGGCATGGGCAGGTTCTGTCGGACAGAGGGCTCTACGGTGTGCGACGAGCCATCTATCTCGACCACGCGACGTCGGCCCCGCGGGACTGGACACGCTGGACCCGGGCGGCGCGCGACTGCGGGCGTCGCGGAGATCCCGGCCGAGGGGCGGCGCGCGACCCGTTGTCGCGACGGTCGAGATGGGGACGGTGTGAGTCAGAGCGAAAGGTGGAGATCCGATGGCAAACGAGACGGTGTTCGTCCGGTACCCGGGCAATCCGGTCATCACGGCGCGTGCGGTCCCGCGAGCGAACAGTATCCACAACTCGGCGATCGTGAAGCGCGGCGACGGCGACTACGCCGGGGTGTTCCGCGTCGACGAGATCAGCATGCACTTCACGCTGCACACCGGGTTCAGTGCTGACGGCCTCAGCTGGGAGATCGACCCCGAGCCCCTCACCATGGAGAGCGACGACCCGGAGGTGTTCGTCACCAACCAGAGCTACGACCCCCGCCTCACGCGACTCGACGACACCTACTACCTGACCTGGTGCAACGCCACCCCCCAGGGCCCGGCGATCGGCCTGGCGACGACGAAGGACTTCCGGCACTTCCGCCAGTGGGACAATCCCCTGCCGCCGGCGAACCGCAACTGCGTCCTGTTCCCGCGCAAGATCGGCGGTGACTACGCCATCTACCACCGTCCGTCGGACCGCGGCCACACCCCGTTCGGCGACATCTTCTATGCCACAAGCCCCGACCTCGTTCACTGGGGCCGGCACCGCTTCGTGTTCGGTCCGGAGATGGGCTGGCAGTCACTGAAGGTCGGCCCGGGGCCCCACCCGATCGAGACCGACGATGGCTGGCTGCTCATCTACCACGGAGCGTGGCGCACCTGCAGCGGCTACCTGTACTGCGTGGGAGGGGCTCTCCTCGACCTCGACGAGCCCTGGAAGGTCCTCTACCGGACCAGGGATTACCTGCTCGCACCCAGCGAGATCTACGAGCGGGTCGGCGACGTCCCGAACGTCTGCTTCCCGGCGTCGGCGGTGCTGGAGGGCGACCGGCTCCGGCTCTACTACGGCTGCGCCGACACCTGCATCTCGATGGCCGAGGCGAAACTCGCCGACATCGTCGGATTCGTGAAGGAGCACAGCTTCCGCAAGGAGCAGACCACCGTGTGGCGGTGACCGACGGTCCTCGGGGACCGGCGACAGGGATCGCGGCCGGTCAGCGTCGGGCCGACGTCGCGGGCGCGACCCCAACGCGAGTTGGTGACCCGCCGGGATGCGTCAACAATTCCCGCGAACCACTGGCCAGTCAGCCGGATCCCGGTCCGTCGCAGGTGGCAAGCCGGACCGTGCGTCGTCGCGAGCCCCCCACGGGATCCGGGCCGCGCCGGTCCGCGGGACGCGACGCTCCCCGCACAGCGCGTCTTCGCGACCTCGACCCGGGCTGGCTCGCGCCCGAGCTCGGCGAGGCGATACCGGTACTCGCCATCACGCAGCTTCATCACCTGGTCGCAAATCCACTCCGGGTCCAGATCCGGAGGTAGCCGCCCCGTGAGGCGTTCGCCCGGAACGCCGTCTTCATGCCCGATGGGCCGGCGACGAGGACCTTGCCCACCCTGCCATCCTCGGCCACCGCGTTGCCAAAGTGCCCCTGGCCAGCCTTGGCGAAGCAGTAGATGGACCCTTCCCGCTGCGGGGTCCGCTGTGCCGTGGAGACAACCCTGATGAGCTCGCCCGGGCGTCGATCAGCTAGCCCTGGGCCGGGCGGTGCCGGACGAGCGCGCCCGGGTTGCGGCACGTCGGGAGGTGACCCCGGGTCTGGATGGCCGGCTGGCCGCCGGTGCCCGCCGCGGCGGGTGCCGGAAGTAGCGCGAGGCCCGGCGGACGGCGAAGCGCTCCATCCGTTCGGCGTGGGTGGGGGCCGGTCGCGGACTCGGGACGCGCGCCGGGCGATAGAACGGGATCTTCGCCACCTCGACCATCACCAGGTAGAAGGCGACCATGGCGAATAGCCACAGGAAAAAGGTCACCGGCAGCGGCTTGAAGCCCAGGACGTGGGCGAGCCCGGTGAACGGCAGGATCGCACCGATGAGCGCCGCCCCGGTCGGCACCAAGAGCATCGCGAGGCTGGGCCGGCTCCTGAAGAACGGGATCCTGCGCGTCCGGATCACGTAGATGACGAGAGTCTGGGTGGCAATGGACTCGACGAACCACCCGGACCGGAACTCGACGTGACCGGCGTGGAGGATCCAGAGCATCACCCCGAACGTCGCGTAGTCGAAGAGCGAACTGACGGGGCCGAACACGGACATGAAGCGCCGGATGAACTTCATGTCCCACGCCGCCGGCCGGGCGAGCGCCTCCGGATCGACCCGATCGGTCGGGATCACGAGCTGGCCGGCATTGTAGAGAAGGTTGTTGAGCAGTATCTGCGACGGCAGCATCGGGAGGAAGGTCAAGAAGATCGAGGCGCCAGCGGCACTGAACATGTTGCCGAAGTTCGACGACGTGGCCATGAGGACGTACTTCATGGTGTTGGCGAAGATGCGGCGGCCCTCCATGACACCGTCGGCGAGCACGCCGAGGTCCTTGTCGAGCAGCACCACGTCGGCGGCGTCCTTGGCGACGTCGGTCCCGGAGTCCACCGAGATGCCCACGTCGGAATGGTGCAACGCGACGGCGTCGTTCACCCCATCACCCAGGAACGCCACGTCCTTGCCGGTGCGGCGCGCCGCCGTGATGATGCGCGACTTCTGGTCCGGGCCGATCCGGGCGAACACCGTCGTCGTCGGGATCGCCGCTTCGAGATGGGCGTCGTCGAGCGCTGCAACCTCGGCGCCGGAGAGCACACCCGTGCAGACGAGGCCTATCTCCGAGCACACCTTGGCGGCGACGAGGCCGTTGTCGCCGGTGATGACCTTGACCACCACCCCCAGCTGCTGGAGCTTGGCGATGGAGCTGCCGGCGTCGGCCTTCGGCGGGTCGGCGAACGTCAGGAAGCCCTCGAACGCCAGCTTGTGCTCGTCGGAGGGCCCGGGCGCCCGCGCGGTGCCGGCCGGCCGGGAGGCCACGGCGACCACCCGGGCTCCCTCGTTGAAGAGCGCCTCGAGTGTCGGGTGGGCAGCCGCGGGGACGTGCACACACCGGTCCAGCACCACCTCGGGAGCGCCCTTCGTGACGAGCAGCGGCTTGCCGGCGGGGTCCTGCACCACGACCGAGGCGAGCTGCCGCTCGTGGTCGAAAGGCAGCAGGCCCACTCTCTTGTAGGTCGTAGCCTCGGCCGCGACCGGCCCGTGCGCCGCCGCGCCGGGGGCCGACCAGAGGGCCTGGTCCAGCGCGTTCCCGCCGACCGGCCCGTCGGCGGTGACGGATGCCTCGTTGCACACGAGCCCGAGGAGCAGGGCGCGCTCGCTCTCCTTCTCGTCGGCGGTGAGAGCCCTCTCGAACGTGATCCTCCCCTCAGTGAGCGTGCCGGTCTTGTCGGTGAACAGGATCTCTATGTTTCCGAGATCCTCGATGGCGACAAGACGCTTCACCAGCACCTTCTTCGCCGTCAGAGCCTTCGAGCCGGCGGAGAGGCTGACC
>PLPK01000030.1 GCA_003159795.1 Acidimicrobiaceae bacterium
GTCCAGCAGCTTTTGCGGTGTGCCGTCGGGTTTGGTGGTATCGAAGACGAGGGCACCGTCGAAGCCGAGGACGCGGGCTACGGTCTCAGCCAGCTCGCGGATGGTGACGTCTTCGCCGGTGCCGATGTTGATCAGCGGCGGCGCGTCTTCGTTGAGCAGCGAGCCGAAGCGGGCGCCGTCGAGGTTCATCAGAAAACAGCAGGCCTGACCGAGGTCGTCGGAGTATAGAAACTCTCGTCGCGGGGTTCCGGTTCCCCAGACGACGACCTGCTTTGCGCCGGAGGCCTTGGCCTCGGCTGTCTTGCGGATCAGCGCGGGCAGGACGTGGCTGCTGTTGAGGCTGAAGTTGTCGTTCGGCCCATACAGATTGGTCGGCATAGCCGAGATGAAGTTGCGGCCGTACTGTGCGCGGTACGAGGAGCACAACTTGATGCCAGTGATCTTCGCCAGGGCGTAGGCCTCGTTGGTCGGCTCCAGCGGGCCTGTGAGCAGTTGGTCCTCGGTGATTGGCTGGGTGGCGTGGCGAGGGTAAATGCACGAGCTCCCGAGGTACAACAACTTTGTTACGTCGTAGAGATGCGACGCGTGAACCACAGTGCCGTGGATCATCATGTTGTCGTAGAGAAACTCCGCTGGTCGGGTGGAGTTGGCCATGATGCCACCGACCGTGCCTGCCACGAGGTAGACGTATTCGGGACGGTTGGCCCGGAACCAGTAGTTGACCGCTGCTTGGTCGCGCAGGTCGAGCTGGTCGCGCCGCGCGACGAGGAGAGTCGTGTAACCCTCTGCCTTGAGCTTGCGGAGAACCGCAGATCCGACGAGGCCAACATGGCCTGCGACGAAGATACGCGCATCTTTCGGTACTGTCGCCATTGCCCACCCCCCAACAACTTCTTGCACGACAGAATACACCGTTCAACAATAAGACTATGGGTGATTGGCGGCTCTTCTCAATGAACTGGGGCGCGTGAACAACTGACCGTGCTCCGATAGGTATCCACCAGCGCGGCAAGGGGCCTCGCCATTCTCGTGGCTGTCGACAGCTTCGAGAGAGGGAGACCCCCGCCATGGGTGACGGTACCGAATTTGATGACACGCTGTTGGGACTGCCCGGCTTCCGGGTGCTGGCTGTGACCGACGACGGCGATGAGCTGCTCGTTGGCATCGAGACAATCCGCCGGGCGGCCGGGTGTCCCTCCTGCGGGGTGATCGCCAGGACCAAGGACCGGCTGCGGGTGTTGATCAGGGACCTGCCGGCCTTCGACCGGCGGGTGCGGCTGGTCTGGTCCAAGCGCCGCTTCTGTTGCCCGGATCCGGACTGCCCGGTTCAGACCTGGACCGAGCGCTCAGACGAGCTCCCCGATCGCCGTGTGCTCTCTGCTCGGACAGGTCGTGAGTGCACCCGCGCCGTCGGTCAAGAGGCGCGCTCTGTCGCCTCGCTCGCACGCTGGCTCGGCGTCTCCTGGGCGACGGTGATGTCAGCTGTGCGCGACTACGGGACACCGCTCGTTGACGACCCGGACCGGGTCGGAGAGGTCGCCTCGTTAGGCATCGACGAGACGGCATTCTTGCGAGCGAACGCCGAGCACCCGACGATGTACGTCACCGGCCTGGTCGACCTGGAGCGGCGGGTGCTCGTCGACATGATCGAGGGGAACCGTTGTTCACAATCACGATTGACGGGCCGGTCGACATCGTCGCCCACCTCGCCTGCCCGGCATCGCCAGCCGACTACATCCGGCTCCCGCTCCAGACCCTCGACGTGGGCAGCCGGGGAAGCGAGGCCTGTCTCCGGCTGGCCGCCGAGCACGGGGCCCGCTACCTGCTCACCTCGACGAGCGAGGTATACGGCGATCCGCTCGTCCACCCGCAGCCCGAGACCTACTGGGGCAACGTCAACCCGATCGGGCCGCGGAGCGTCTACGACGAGTCGAAGCGGTTCGCCGAGGCCCTCTCGATGGCCTGGGCGCGCGAGCGCGGGGTCGATGTCGGGATCGTACGGGTCTTCAACACCTACGGCCCACGCCTTCGAGAGGGTGACGGCCGGGTGGTCTCGAACTTCATCGTGCAGGCCCTCACGGGCCGCCCGCTCACCGTCTACGGCGACGGTCGGCAGACGCGCAGCCTGTGCTACCAGAGCGACCTCATTACCGGGATCATGGCGATGCTCGATGCTCGGGGTGTCACCGGGCCGGTGAACCTCGGCAACCCGGCGGAGTTGACCGTGCTCGAGCTGGCGAACCTGGTGCTCGAGGCGACGGGCTCGTCGTCCGAGGTGGTCCACCGCGAAGCACTGGAGGACGACCCGACCCGGCGGAAGCCGGACATCACGCGAGCGCGAGAGCTGCTCGGCTGGGCACCAGAGGTGTCTCTGGCCGACGGTCTGGGGAGGACGATCAGCTGGTTCGCCGGCATCCTCGACCACACGACGCTGCTGGGTTAGGGGACATTGAGGCCGGCGGTTCAGCGCTAGCCGCTTTGGAGTGACGGAACCAGTTTCCTGCGTGGTTCCACGACCGGCCAAGCCAAATGGTTCCAGTTTCTTGGCGGGAGACAGCGGCTGGTCCTGAGAGCGGCCAAGGCATCAGCCGGCTTGTACTGCCGAGGTTCTGATCCCGTCGCCGGGTGTCGTGCGCTTCGCGTGGGGAACGTTGGGCTGTGATCGGCGCCGTTCGATACGCTCGGGCGATCGAGATCCTCGTCGTTTGCACCGCAAACATCTGTCGCTCACCGATGGCTGAGGCTCTGCTCGGGACGCGTATCGCTGAGCGCGAGTTGGCCGCCACCGTTGTGTCGGCCGGCGTGTTAGAAGGCGGTCACGAGCGGCCGGCCGAAGTGACCGCCGTCCTGGCAAAGAGAGGTATCGCGCTCCCAGACGGACTGAGTCGGCAGCTCGTCCAGGGCGACGTGCAGCGCGCCGATCTGGTGCTCGGCATGGAGAGGGAGCACGTTCGCGATGCAGTGCTTCTCGAGCCCGACGTCTGGCCCCGGACGTTCACTCTGAAAGAACTGGTCCGCCGCGGAGCCGAACTCGGCCCAAGGCTGCCGTTCGAGTCGCCTGGAGCGTGGCTGGCGAGAGCCCATGAAGGTCGGGACCGTCCTGACCTGCTCGGGGACTCCCCGCTCGATGATGTCGCCGATCCGTTCGGGGGCCCGGGCTCAGACTACGAGGCGGCTGCAACCGAGATCGAAGACCTAGTCGATCGCCTCGTATCCCTCCTTTGGCCCATGAGTGGAGGTTCGCACCATGCACCAGGAACATCTGGTGCGCAGGCGGTGCCCTCATGAGGTCGTCCACCGACACTGGTGACATCAAAGCGTCCGCCGCAACAGGCATCTGGCGGTCCGCTTGAGACGCCGGGTACAGACGACCTGATAGGTCGTCGCATTCAACATGATCCGATCATCCCTGGTCAACGACGCATAGCCGCACAGGGTCGTTCCTCTTGTTCGTACGGCATCGCCCTGGGCAAGTGCCCGCCACCTCCAGCAAGTCGCACGCGGAGGCCAGCCTTGTCGTGCTCGGTCTCCTTGGCGAAGAGTAAGTCGAGCTGGTGAAGGCCGAGTACCGGCGACACCTCGCAGGCGCGGTCACGTGCTAGAGAAACCGGTGCATGAATGGCGAGGAGCTCAGCGACGAGTCGTCCCGCGACGAGCACCGGAGCGGTCGATGCCGAGGCGGGCTCGGTTGGGCGGACATTGGAATGTCCGCGCTCGTGATGCTCGTCATCTCTGTCCCCACCATGGCGGTTGAAGAGGACTGGCATGGCCGTCCGATGATCGACGAGCCGACTCACCTCTGGATCATCGCCACCTGCCTGGTGGCGGCTGCCTTCCTGATCGGAGGGGCGGTAGCCGGGCACCGCCGGCCCTCCGCGGCGCCCGAGCACGCCACAGCCGCCGCGAGCCTGGCTGTGGCCGTGCTGTTGGTGGCCGCCATATTGCGCAGGCTTTGGCTGGCCCACGAGGGCGTGTCCGTCGACGTGGCGGGGCTGTGGTGCCTGGGAGTTGTGGTGGCCCTCTGCTTGAGTGCGGCGGGATCACTGCTCGGCCGTCGGGCGACGACCGATGCACACTGAGGTTCTCGCCACTCGCACCGGCAAGGTCATCGAGGGCTACCGGCCGCATCTAGTGAAGAAGATCCTCACCGAAGACGTCGGCCTGTCGATCGATGGGGTCTGCCGCGTTCAGTTGACTCCGTGACAACCAAATCTGCAGCAGTCCCTGGGGGCCGGTCTGAAGTCCGAGCGGGTATCGTCGGCAGCCTCAGGCTGTGAACGGCGTCCGATCCGGACGCGAGGAGATCCGTTGTCGAAGTCGGCTGCGATGCCTGACAGAGTCGTCCGTCCGACCACGCGGCTTGGTGGCGCGCCGGTGCGGGGCGCGGCACGTCGGTCGGTCCGAGCGGTCAGCGGTCTGACAGTGTTCGTGGTGGCGGTGCTGGTCGGTCCGGCGTCGGGCGCGTCGCCGGTCGTGGGCCACGCGTTCTCGCCGGCCGGGTCGCTCGTGGCGGTCGGCGGTGTCCCGGGCCGGCCGTTCGGGGCCCGGCGTGTCGGGTCGCTCGCCGCCAACCGGATGGTTTCGCTCGGCGTCGCGCTGCGGCCGCGAGATCCGAGGGCACTTCGCGCCTTTGCCCAGGCCGTCTCGATGCCCGGCTCTTCCCTCTACCACCGCTATCTAACCCCCGGGGCATTCGCGGCCGAGTTCGGCCCTTCGAGCGCGAGCACGGCGGCAGTCGTTAGGGCGCTGCGCGGTGCGCGACTGCGCGTCGGGACCGTTTCGGCGAACGGTCTCATCGTTCCGGTTTCGGGGACCGTCGCCGAGGTCGACGCCGCGTTCCACACCCGCCTCGTCGCCTACAGGCTCGGCGACGGCAGGTTGGGCTGGGCGCCGTCGAAGGCGCCTCGGCTACCGGGGAGTGTGGCGCATGCGGTGTCAGCCGTGCTCGGTCTCGACGACCTCGTCCTCGCCCATTCATCCGTCGTACGCCCGCATGAGGAGCGGTCGCGAGCGGGATCGACCGCGGCGGCCTTCGTCGCGACCCCGGGCACGCGCGCGACTCCCCAGGCGTGTGCCGCGGCGATCTCCAGCGCGAGTGTGAACAAGGGCTGGACCGAGGACCAGCTCGCCAAGGCCTACGGGTTGAACAAGCTGTACGCCGAAGGCGGCCTCGGCGGTGGGCAGACGATCGGCGTGCTCGAACTCGAACCCTTTGAGCGCGCCGACATCGTGGCTTTCGACCGGTGCTTCTTCGGTACCGGTCAGACGACCGTGATCCACACGATCCCGATCGACGGGTTCGACCTGCGCGGGCCGGGGACCGGCGAGGCGGTCCTTGACCTCGAGATGCTCGCCGCGCTCGCGCCCGAAGCCCGTCTCGACGTCTACGCCGCCCCGAACACGTCGTTCGGTCCCATCGATGCCTACAACGCGATGGTGAGCGCCGACCAGGCGAACATCCTGTCGACGAGCTGGGGTGCGTGCGAGACGTCGCTCCAGATCTCGGCCCCGGGGACTCAACAGATCGAGAACTACATCTTCGAGGAGGCGGCGGCGCAGGGACAGACCGTGTTCGCGTCCTCGGGTGACACCGGGTCGGACGACTGCGCGGGGACGCAGTTCTCCTCCTCAACAGCCGAGCCGCCCTACCTGTCGGTCGACGACCCGGCGTCGCAACCGTATGTCGTCGGGGTCGGCGGGACCTCGCTCCACTCCGACGCGCCACCGCTTAGCCGCGCCGGCGAGGTCGTATGGAACGACGGTGCGTCGGGCGGCGGGACTGGTGGCGGGGAATCGAACTCGTGGGCGAGTCCGGTCTGGCAGGCGCAGTCGGGCGTTCAGGGCACCGCGGACGCGCCGAGACGACTCGTCCCCGACGTGAGTTCGGCCGCCGACGAGGACCGGGGGGTCACCTTCTACAGCGCGAGCTTCTCGTCCGGTTCCTCGTTTCCGTCGGGGGACGCCGGGTGGACGACGCTTGGCGGGACGTCGATCGCCACACCGACGTGGGCCGCGATCGTCGCGGACATCGCCTCGTCGGGTGGCGATTGCGCGACACTCCCGATGACGCGGGGCGGGCGGGATCTCGGCTTCGTCGCCCCCGAGCTCTACGCGGTCGCGGCGTCGAGCTACGCAACCTCTTACAACGACATCACGGTCGGCAACAACGACGTGTTCGGCCTGGGTCTCGGCTACTCGGCCGAGCCGGGGTTCGACTTCGCCTCGGGTCTTGGCTCGCCGATCGTCACCGACCCGGTCGGAAACGGTGGCCTGGCGGGCGCGCTCTGCGCCGTCGCGACGACGACCGGGGGCGTCATTGCGGCCCCGGTCGTGTCCGGGGTCACCCCCGGTGACGGCCCGACGACGGGGGGCAATGTCGTGACCCTGACCGGCACTGGCTTCACCACGCCCGGCACCAAGCTGCACGTCGAGTTCGGCGCGGCGACGGCGAGCATCGATTCTGTCTCGGACACGTCGCTCACCGTCACCGCGCCCCCGTCGGCCGTTCCCCCGGTCGAGGCGGCGACGGGCGCCGCCGGCGCGGTCGAGATCTCGGTGACCGTCACGAACCGATCGGGAGAGGCGACGAGCCGGGGGACCGCTGCGTCGCTCTACGACTACGTCGCCGAGGACGCATCACAGTTGGCTGAGCCGAGCGTGGCGGCGATCGGTCCCCCCGAGGGCAACGTGCGCGGTGGCCGCTCCGTCACGATCTGGGGAAGCGGCTTTGCCACCGGAAAGGTGCCCTCGGTCACGTTCGGCGGGGTGGGGTCGTCCCGGGTCACGGTCCTGCACGACTATGAGATCAGGGCTCGCGTGCCCGCCGAATCACGATCGACCAGGTGCACGACAGGCGTCCGTTTCGAGCCGGCGACCGTCTGCCAGGTCGAGGTCGTCGTTGGCACGTCACGGGGTTCGAGTGCGACCGAACCGATCTTGCCGCCACCCTCCGGGCGTGTCGTGCTCGGTCCCCAGGGGGTGATCCGGACTGGTGCGGGCACCGAGGAGGCCCCGGCGGTGACGGAGTACGACTATGTCCCGACCCCGACAGTGACGCTGGTCGCGGTCGGCAGGTCAGCTGCCCTGCCGGTGCGCATCTTCGGATCTGGCTTCTCGGTGCTCTCGTTCGACTGGGTGAACCTGGGCTCGGCTTCGTCGGTCGATAGCGAGCAGACGATGGTCGACTACGTCTCCCCGACGTCGATCGTCGTCACGCCGACCTCCGAGGACCCGACGGGCGCCTCGGCCGTGCCGTTCACCGGCGGCGTGAGCGTCCAGACGGCCGGAGGGCTGAGCAACGCCGCCGCCGTGCCGGCTCGTGGGGTGCTCTCCGTGCATCACCTCTCCGTACTCGGTGGATCGACCGCGGGCGGGACGGAGCTCCTCGTCACGGGGGCGGGTCTCGCCGGTGTCCGGTCGGTCGCCTTCGTGGGCGAGCTCTCGCCACAGCTCGCGGTCTCCACCGGTTCGGCGGTGATGCACGTCTCGGCCGGTGAGCTGCTGGTCAGGACCCCGGCGCACGCCGCGGGACCCGTCGACGTCCTGCCGTGTTCGGCGACGGCATGCGCCCTGGCGCGACGAGTCGTCGACACGTTCGTCTTCGTCCCCCGGTCCGCGCACTCGCTCGCGGCGGTCTCCCCCGCGGCGGGCCCGGCCTCCGGCGGGACCGGGGTGACGCTGTTCGGGAGCGGTGTCGACGAGGCCTCGGCGGTGCTGTTCGGTCCGGCCGTTTCGAGTGTGGTGGCACCGGCACCGGGGTTCCCGCGGGATGACCCGTACGTCGCGGAGGTGCATTCGCCTCCCGGGCGCGCCAACGCCCGCGTCGCCGTCGCCCTGCTCGGATCGAGGGGCCAAGCCGCCCCACCCCCGCGGGCGTGGTTCCGGTACGTGCCGAGCGCGCCGAGCGCGCCGCGAGTAGTCGGTCTCGTGCGGGCGGGCACGACGGTCGTTCTCCACTGGCAGACTCCGGCGAGCGACGGGGGCTCGCGGATCACCTCCTACACGGTCGTCGTCTCGGCGCCGGGCGCCGCCGGGCGCAGCTGGCGGTTCGGTTCCCGAATCCGCACGGTGCGGCTCACGGGGTTCGTCCCCGGACGGTCCTACCGGTTTGTCGTGGCGGCGTGGAATGTCAAACACGGGAAGGGCCCACCCGGGGCCGCCCTCGCCGCCGGCGCCGCCTGAGCCGGACGCCGGACCACCTCGGGTGGGGCCCCGCCGGGACGGGTCGCATGCCCCGCATGCCGGAGCGCGACCGGGTTAGGGCGAACCGCCCCTGGAGGGGAGACCCGGCGCGCCGGGAGGGGCGCAGGGGTCGCAGTCGCCCGGCGGCGCGGCGGTACACTGCCGTCGCTCAACCCCGCGCCGACGTGACTGCCGGCGCGGCCCCAGACGGACGGGTTGGTCGGAGAGGGCGAATCGATGTCGGACGAGATCTGCTCTGAAGTCGTGACGGTGATCGGTCACAACGGGGACCCGATCGAGGCGTACTTCACTCGCCCTGTCGGAAGCGGGTCGGTTCCCGGGGTCGTCGTCGTCCACCACATGCCGGGTTGGGACGAATGGACCCGGCAGGTCACGTTCCGGCTCGCCGACCACGGCTTCGCCGCGGTCGCACCGCATCTCTACTCCCGTCTCGGCCCGGGTCGCTGGGACGACCTCGCGGCGGCGGCGATGGCCCAGGGGGGTGTCCCCGATGCACAGGTCGTCGGTGACATCGAGGGGGCGGCCGCCTTCCTGCGGTCCCAACCCGATGCGAACGGCAGGGTCGGCGTGATCGGGTTCTGCTCCGGTGGACGTCACGCCTACCTCGCGGCCTGTTCGAGCACCGCGCTCGACGCCGCCGTCGACTGCTGGGGTGGGCGCGTCGTGATGCGCCCGGAGGACCTGAGCCCCGCACAACCGGTGGCGCCGTTCGACCTGACCGGCGACATGCACTGTCCGATCCTCGGCATCTTCGGCAACGACGACCAGTTCCCGACCCCGGCGGAGGTCGACCGGACCGAAGCTGAGCTCCGCAAACATAGCAAGGACTACGAATTCCATCGCTACGACGGGGCCGGGCACGGCATCTTCGCGACCGAACGTGCGTCGTACCGGCCGGAACAGGCGGTCGACGGCTGGGAGAAGGTCTACGCCTTCTACGGGACGCACCTCAGCAACCCCGTGGAGGCCTGACCCGGGGTCAATTCCCCTCCGGAGCGCCATTCCCGCTCGGGACCGGGTCGGATCAGTGACGGATGACGACGACAGGGCAGCCGGCGTGGCACACGACGTGCTCGCTCACGGACCCGACGAGGATTCCCGTGACGGCGCCGTGGCCCCGGCAGCCGACGACAAGCAGGCTCACTTCGTGTGACATCTCGATGAGCGTCGTGGAGGCGTGGCCCTCGACGACGACGAGCTCCATCGGGACCTTCGGGTCGGTCCCCAGCGCCTCGGTGACGGCCTCGTTCTGTACGCCGCGGGCGTCCGCCTCGGGGTCGAAGTCATCCGGGTAGGGCGGCGTCCACCCGACGGTGGCCGGGAAAGCCCAGGTCGTCACCACCCGGAGCGTCGCTCCCGTCAGCTCGGCCTGGCGGGCCGCCCAGCGCAGGGCGGCGATCGACGACGCCGTTCCATCGACCCCGACGACCACGACGTCATGCGCCGCCATCTCCGGCTCCACACCACTACCTATACACCCGCTGGCGCCCGCGACCCAAGGGGCTGAAGGTCCGCGCGGCTCGGGTGGTCCGTATCCGGGCAGGCGAGGCCGAGGAAGCGATCGCATGGAAGCCGTGATCACAACCGAGAGTTGAGAAGCGGTTCGGCCGCGCGGTCGCCCTCGACCTCGGCACTGACCGTGACGGTCACGGTGTGCGTGACTCCGTGCATCGTGAGCTCGCCTCGCGCCCTGGATTTCACGATCTTCCCCGCCGCGGGGACGACGGCCCTTCGCCCAAGGCGTTCCGGAGGCCACCGTTGCAAGCCGTCGCGCGGCAAGAGAGAGTGAGAATGCATCCAGGTTGTCGGAAGGCCTGGTCGACAAGACGGCCCCGGCCGTTGCCGTGACCGCCCGGTGGAAGTCGTCATCTCGTCGCCTGTTTCGTCGCGGGTTGGGTGGCGGCGGCCCGGTCGGATCGACCCTGGCGTTCGGTGACGGGCTCCGGCGCGTCTGCAAGGCTGTTCGCCGTGCGCGACGTGGGCAGGACGCGAACTTCGGCGGCGTCACGGGGGCCGTGTCGCGGTTTCCGGCCAGCCGGTTGGGGCCCCGCGCGGGGGCGGTCCGGTGCCGAGACAGGTGGCATGCCCGATGCATGAGGGTTGTCTCGTGGGCATCGACGTCGGGTCGACCCGGGTGAAGGCGCTCGTCGTTGATCTTGACGGACGGGAGTTGTCCGGCGGCCGTGCCGAGACACCCTGGCGGATCACCTCCTCGGGAGCCGAGGCGGCACCGGAGGACATCTACGAGGCGGCGCTGGCGGCGACGAGGTCAGCGCTCGAGGGGGCAAGCGATCAGCGTGTGCTCGGGGTCGGCGTGACGGGGATGGCCGAGGCCCTCGCGCTGCTCGGAGGGCGGGGCCGGGTCGTCGCGCCGGCGATCGCCTGGTACGACGGGCGCGGCGAGCAGGAGCGGGACGAGCTGGAGCAGCAGTTCGGAGCTGACCGGTTCACCTCGCTAACCGGGCTTCCGGTCTCGACGACGGCATCGATCGTGAAGCTGCGCTGGATCCGCCGTCACGTGCCCGGCGCGGCGGCCGCCCGTTGCGCACTTAGCGTTCCCGAGTACATCGCGCACCGTCTCGGGGGGATGCGCGCGGCCGAGCTGTCACTCGCCTCCCGCACCGGGCTTCTCGACGTGGGCCGGGCTCGCTGGGCGACCGAGCTGTTCGAGTGGGCGGGTCTTCCTGAAAGCCTCTTCCCGGCCGCGCTGCCCGCCGGCAGCCTGCTCGGCACGGTCGTCGACCCGCCGGCCGGTCTGTCGCGGCTGCGCGGCGCGGCGATCGCGATGGGCGGCCAGGACCATCAGTGCGCGGCGGTCGGCGCCGGGGTCATTTCCCCCCGGGACATGCTCAACTCCTGCGGCACTGCCGAGGCCTTCGTGCGGAGCATCGTTCCGCTGGGTCCGTCCGACCTGATCGCCGCGGTGGCGACGGGCGTCGGCGTCGGCTGCCACGTCGTTCCCGGCTACCAGGCGGTCCTCGCCGGCCGGCCGTTCGGACTCGTGCTCGCACCGGTGTACGACCTGTTCGGCTGGGAGGACGGCCCCGGGACGCGGTCGCCAAGCGGGGCGGCCGGTGGCGTTCCGGGGAGGCACACGTCAGTGACGGGAGGGTCCGCGGGTGAGAGGGCGCGGCTCAACACGGAACTGTCGTTCAGCTTCGACGAGGCGACCGGCCGCTCCTGTCTGGCGGGCATCGGACCTGGCGTCAGCGCCTCGCAGGCGAAGGAGGTGGCGGCCGACGAGGTCCTGCGGCGCTCGTTCATTCTCTACGCCGCGGTGGAGCGACTCGGCGGCCCAGTCGATCGCGTGGTCATGACAGGTGGCTGGGCGCGGGTCGGGGGACTCGACAGGAGGAAGATCGAGCGGTTCCCCGGCGTATGCTTCACCGCGGTGCGGGAGCCGGGCGCCCGAGGCGCCGCCCTCTTCTCCGGCTTGGCCGCGGGGCTCTTTCCCGGTATCGAGTCGTTTCCGGTCCCGCCGCTCGAGCCCCCGGCGAGCGCCTGACGGCTCCGGTCAGGCGTGCACGACGGAGTACAACTCGGTAAGCAGGGCGACGGTGTCCTCCATCGGTCGTCCCCAGACCTTTCGCCCGATGACGATCCCGCTCGCCCCGGCCCCGACCGCCCCTATCACGAGCGAAACCAGTTCGGCGCTCGAGGCCGTGCCGCCGCCGCCGAGCAGCACAACGGGTACGCCGAGCTCCTCGCACCAGGCACGCAGCACGTCGTCATCCCCCGGATGGGCGACCTTCAGGATGTCCGCGCCGATCTCGGCTGCCACCCGGCAGCCGTGTGCCGTCACTTCGGCAGCCATCGCGCCCGTCGCGTCGAGCGCCACCGGCTCGACCATGACGGGGAGACCGAACGGGTCCGCCCGCTCCACCACATCGGCGATGAGCGCCGCCGTCTTCGCCCGCTCCGAGGACGGTACGTCCCAGGGCATCAGCAGCTTGACCCCGTCGACTCCGAGGGCGGCCGCCGTCTCGACACTTGTCGCCAGACGATGGCCGCCGCCGCCGGCGTCGCGCCAGTGCACGTCCATGGTCAGGATCCTCGCCGGAGCCGAACGGCGGCCGAAGAGTTCGCCCGCCCGGCGGAGCACCCCCGGACCCAGGAGGAAGCCGTCGCACGGAGCCGCGAAGAGGCGTTGCAGGACGGCCATCGGGTCCTCCAGACCGGGGACCCGGCCCAGGATCGTTCCGTGGTCGAGCGGCACGATGACGCAGCGCCCGTCGTCGCCGAAGATACGACGCAGGCGGACCGCCTTGCCCGCCTGACGCGCCGAAGGAACTGGGGCGATCTGTCTCATGTCGCCGATTATCACACGCCGAGCAGGCCGCTCGTCTCCGGAGCCACCCACCAGCGGGGCCGGCGGAGCTGGTCCGGTCGCCGGCATCCCTCCGATCCCCCGTGCAGACGGCGTTCGCCGATCCCGACGTTTCGGCGCCGGTGCCCGATTCGGCGTGCTTGCAACGAGCCGCCCCCGGGTTGACACTTTGGGCGGCAGGGTTGGCGAACCGCAGGGTTTCTCAGGGCGCTGAGGGAGGCGAGGTGCAGGCGATCGTCCAGGACGTGTACGGCTCACCGGACGTCCTCCACCTCAGCGAGATCGACAGGCCTGTCGTCGGCGACGGCGACGTGCTCATCCGTGTCCGGGCGGCTGGGGTTGACCCCAGTGTCTGGCACCTCACGACGGGCCGGCCGTACGTGGCGCGCCTGACGGGTCTCGGCGTGCGCCGGCCCCGGTCCCGGGTCCGCGGTTGGGACGTCGCGGGAGTCATCGAGGCGGTCGCCAAGGACGTGACCCGGTTCAAGCCGGGTGACGAGGTGTTCGGCAGTGGCGAGGGCACCTTCGCCGAGTATGCGAGCGCCCTGGAATCAAGGCTCGTGGCCAAGCCGGCCGACCTCACGTTCGAGCAGGCGGCGGTGATCCCCGTCTCTGGCTGCACCGCGCTCCAGGCCCTGCGCGACGCAGGGAACGTGCAGCCGGGGCAGAAGGTGGCCGTCATCGGTGCTGGGGGAGGGGTAGGGACCTACGCCGTGCAGATCGCCAAGGCCCTCGGCGCTGAGGTCACCGGGGTGTGCAGTACGACGAAGGTGGATCTGGTGCGGTCGATCGGCGCCGACCACGTCGTCGACTACACGGCGGAGGACTTTGCCGACGGTGCGCGCCACTTCGACCTCATCGTCGAGACGGCGGGGAAGCTCCCGTTCCACCGCGTCCGGCGTTGTGTCATCCCCGGCGGGGCCCTCGTCATTGTCGGGGGCGATGAGGGGGGACCGCTGATCGGCGGCCTCGGCCGCCTGGCCTCGGCGCGCCTGTTGACGCCGTTCGTGGGCCGGAAGCTCGTCGGTCTCTTCGCGCAGATCAGAACGGAGGATCTGGAGTATCTGCTCGAGCTCGTCGCAGCCGGCAAGGTCACGCCCGTCATGGGCACCAAGTTCCCGCTCGCCGAGGCCCCGGAAGCGGTCCGCCGTTTGAAGACCGAGCACTCGCGTGGCAAGGCCGTCATCGTGGTCTGAGGCACCCTCCGGCGGGCGGCGGAGGCGCGTCAGCCCGCGACGCCGTCGGCCTCGGTGAATTGGCTGTGGTAGAGGGAGTGGTAGAAGCCGCCGCGGGCGAGCAACTGGGCGTGGCTGCCCTGTTCCACGATGTGCCCGGCGTCCATGACGATGATCGTGTCCGCGTCGCGGATGGTGGACAGGCGGTGGGCGATGACGAAGCTCGTCCTGCCGTGGCGCAGCCGGATCATCGCCTGCTGGATGAGCACTTCGGTGCGGGTGTCGACATTGCTCGTCGCTTCGTCGAGTATGAGGATCTCCGGGCTGGCGAGGAACGCCCGCGCGATCGTCAGCAGCTGCTTCTGGCCCTGTGAGATGTTCGAGGCGTCGTCGTCGAGCACGGTGTCATAGCCGTCGGGCAGGGTGCGGACGAAATGGTCGACGTAGGCGGCCTTGGCCGCCTCGAGGATCTCCTCGTGCGTCGCGCCCGCCCTGCCGTAGCCGATGTTGTCCCAGATTGTGCCTGCGAAAAGCCAGGTGTCTTGCAGGACCATGCCGTAGGCGCTGCGCACCTCGTCGCGGGTGAGGTCGCGGTAGTCCTTGCCGTCGAGGAGGATCCGCCCGGCGTCGATCTCGTAGAAGCGTACGAGCAGGTTGACGATCGTGGTCTTGCCCGCCCCAGTCGGGCCGACGATCGCCACGGTCTGGCCGGGCGAGGCCTCCAGGGTGAAGTCCTCGATGAGCGGCTTGTCGGGCTCGTAGCGGAACGAGACGTGCTCGAGCTGCACCCGCCCGTCCGTCGCGGGGCTGAGCACCGCCACCGAGGACAGCTCCCGGTCTGGTGTCTCCTCGGAGGCGTCGACGAACTCGAAGACCCGTTCCGCCGAGGCGAGGCCCGACTGCAGAAGGTTCATCTGGCTCGCGATCTGGGTGATCGGCATCGTGAACTGACGCGAGTACTGGATGAAGGCCTGCACGTCGCCGAGCGACATCGCGCCGGATGCCACCCGGTAGCCGCCGAAGACCGCGATCACGACGTAGTTGACGTTGGCGAGGAACTGCATCGCCGGTTGGATGATCCCCGACAGGAACTGCGCCCGGAAGCTCGCGTCGAGAAGGCGCCGGTTCTGACCGCCGAACTCCTCGATCGTCGCGGCGCGCCGACCGAAGATCTGCACCAGCACGTGCCCGGTGTGGGTCTCCTCCACCAGGCCGTTCAGCGAACCCGTCTGCTTCCACTGCGCCGCGAACTGGACCTGGCTGCGGCGCGCGATGAAGAAGGTGACCAGGATGGCACAGGGGATGACGACCACGGACACCACCGCGAGGATCGGTGAGATCCAGAACATCATCCCCATCACGCCGACGACCGTCAGCACCGAAGTGAGCAGCTGGCTCAGCCCCTGTTGCAGGGTCGTCGTGAGGTTGTCGATGTCGTTCGTGACTCGGCTGAGCGTGTCACCGTGCGGGTGGCTGTCGAAGTACCGGAGTGGCAGGCGCGCCAGCTTCTCCTCGACCTCGCGCCGCAGGCCGGACATCGTGCGCTGGGTGATCCCCGCCATCAGGTACCCCTGGCCGTAGCTGAAGAGCGCGCCGAGCAGATAGACGCCAGCTGCCAGCCCGAGGATGAGGCCGAGGCGCGAGAGATCGACGCCATGTCCCGGGGTGAAGCTCATCCCGGAGAGCATGTCGGCGAGCTGGCCCTGGCCGCGGGCCCGCAGCTCGGCGATGGCCTGCGCCTTGGTGATCCCGTGCGCCAGCCTCCTGCCCACCACGCCGTCGAAGAGGACGTTCGTGGCGTTGCCGAGGATCTTGGGTCCGGAGACCGTGAATGCCACTGAGGTCACGCCGAGCGCGAGTGCGACGACGAGGCGGAACCGCTCGGGCCGTAGCCGCGCGAGCAGCCGCCGCAGGGTGCCGCGCAGGTCCTTGGTGCGCTCCCCGGGCGCTGTGGTGCCCATCCCGCGTCGGCCCCCCCCGGGCCGTCCCCCCATCATGCGGCGGCGTCCTCACCCAGCTGGGACCGGACGATCTCCCGGTAGGCGTCGCAGCTCGACAGCAGCGCGGCGTGCGTGCCCATCCCGACGACCTGCCCGTCGTCGAGGACGATGATGTGGTCGGCGTGCATGATCGTGCTCACCCGCTGCGCCACGATGATGACGGCGGCGTGGCGTGTCGCGGTCTTGAGTGCGGCGCGCAGCCGGGCGTCGGTCGCGGCGTCGAGCGCCGACAAGCAGTCGTCGAACAGGTAGATCTTCGGCTGTTTGACCAGCGACCGGGCGATCGACAGTCGCTGGCGCTGGCCCCCGGAGACGTTCGTACCGCCCTGGTCGATCGGTGCCGCGAGATCCCCGGGCATCGAGGCGACGAAGTCGCGCGCCTGGGCGATCTCGAGGGCACTCCACAGCTCGGCGTCGCTCGCCTCGGGCCGGCCGTACCGCAGGTTGTCGGCGACCGTGCCGCTGAAGAGGAAGGCCGTCTGTGGGACGAGCCCGATCGAGCTCCAGAGCGCCTCGAGATCCTGCTCCCGTACGTCGACGCCGTCGACGAGCACGACGCCGCTCGTCGGGTCGAAAAAGCGCGGGATGAGGTTGAGCAACGTCGTCTTGCCGCTGCCCGTTCCACCGATGATGGCGCTCGTCTCGCCGGGCTGCAGTGTGAACGAGAGGTCCCTTAGCACGGGGCGCTCGCCCCCGGGATAGCCGAACGTGACACTGCGGAACTCCACGGTGCCGGTCGGCCGCGCCGGCCGGACGGGACTTGTCGGGTCCGTCACCGAGGGCTCGGTGTCCAGCACCTGCTTGATGCGCTCGGCGCTGGCGACGGCCCGGGGGGCGAGGATCGCCATCATCACCGCCATCATCACGGCCAGCAGGATCTGCAGGATGTAGGCGAGGAAGGCGGTGAGATTGCCGATCGGGATCGACCCCTCGCTCACCAGCCGGCCGCCGAACCACAGTACGGCGACGCTGGAGAGGTTCAGGATGACCACCAGCGCCGGCAGGGTCAGCGCGAAGATCCGGTTCACCCGCAGGGCGGTCGAGGTGAGGTTGGCGTTCGCCTCCCCGAAGCGTTCTCGCTCGGAGGCGTTGCGGACGAAGGCGCGGATGACCCGGACCCCGGTGATCTGCTCCCGCAGGACCTGGTTGATCCGGTCGATCCGGACCTGCATGGTGCGGAACTGCGGCACGACGAGTTTCATCACGGTGCCGACGAAAAGCGCCATCACGGGCACGGCGACTACCAGCAGCAACGACAGGCTCCCACCCTCGTGGATGGCGAGCACGACGCCCCCGACGCTCATGATGGGGGCGATCACCATGAGCGTGAGCGCCACCTGCAGGAACAGCTGGACCTGCTGGACGTCGTTGGTGTTACGGGTGATGAGCGACGGCGTGCCGAAATGGTTCATCTCCCGGGCCGAGAAGCCCTGGACACGGGTGAAGACGGCGCCCCGGATGTCGGCGCCGACCCCCATCGACACCCGTGACGACCAGTACACGGCCACGATCGAGACGACGCCGAGGATCAGGGTGATGGCGAGCATGACGCCGCCGGTCGTCACGATGTAGCGGAGGTTCCCCTTGATGATCCCGTTGTTGATGATGTCGGCGTTGAGGTTCGGCAGGTAGAGAGCCCCGGCGGTCTGGACGACGAGCAGCGCGACGACGAGGCCAACTTGGGCAAAGTACGGATGCAGGTACTTGCGCAGCAGACGGATCAGCACGGCCGACCGTCCCGGATCTCACCGAGCGTCTCCAGGACGCCTTGGGCCCCGTCCCCGGCGGGGGCGCTCATCGCGGGTTTTTCCATTCGATCTCGATGACCTCGGGCGCGGTTCTGAGGCAAGCTGTGCGCAGATACCGTATCCGGATCTCGGGATCCCGCTGGGCCAGGTGGCCGAGCCGGGACCCCGGGCGTCGTAGAGTTCCAGGTGGTGCGCCGATGAACCAGGACAGCTACACGCTGGCGGGATCCACCGTCACGATCCCCGCGCTCGGCGTCGGGACCTGGGCGTGGGGCGATCGGATTACCTGGGGCATGGGCGGATACGACGCCGATCTCACGCGCACCTCGATCGAGGAGGCGTGGGGGGCCTCGATCGACGCTGGAGTCACGCTGTTCGACACCGCCGAGGTCTACGGCGGGGGGGAGAGCGAGCGCATCGTCGGTGCGATGCTGGCCGGCGATCCGCGACGGGCCGCTGCCGCCGTCGTCGCCACCAAGTTCATGCCGTATCCGTGGAAGCTGCGGGTCGCCCGAGCGTTGTCGAAGTCCCTGCGGGAATCGCTTGACCGCCTGGGTCTCCCGGCGGTCGACCTCTACCAGATCCATGGCCCGGTCAGTCTTCGTTCCCACGCCGAACTGGCCGAAGCGCTGGCAGCGGCGCACGAGGCGGGACTCGTGAAGGCGGTCGGCGTGTCGAACTACTCCGGCCCCGAGACTCGGTCGATGGATTCGGAGCTGCGCAGGCGGGGCATGCGACTCGCCACCAACCAGATCGAGTTCTCCCTTTTGCGCCGCTCTCCTGAGACGGGCGGTCTGCTCGCGGTGTGCAAGGAGCTGGGTGTCGTGCCGATCGCCTATTCGCCGCTCGGTCAGGGCCGGCTCACGGGCAAGTACTCCGTCTCGGCTCCTCCGCCCAAGAGAAGGAATTTCGGCCGATACCCGATGGCGATTGTCGAGGATGTTGTCGCCGAGCTGCGGCGTATCGGTGAGAAGCACGGGGGCAGGACACCGGGCCAGGTGGCTCTGAACTGGGTGATCTCCAAGGGCGCCGTGCCGATTCCCGGCGCCAAGAACCGGCGTCAGGCGGAGGACAACGCCGGGGCCCTCGGCTGGAGCATGGACGACGAGGATCTCGTGCGGCTTGACCAGGCAGCCCTTCCCGGCGTGAAGCGCGTCGCCGGCCGTATCTGGCAACACGGCTGACCCACGGGGCACCCAACGAGCCGGATCGCAGGCGCGCCGCGAGGGGCCTCGGATCACTTAGAGCCCCTTCCGTTGCCGATCATGCCTCTCTCGGTGCACGCCGCCTGGGTCAGCCCGGACATGTCCGGGTCTGTCACGCCGCCCGTCGGGCTGAGCTGCTCGGCCACCCTCCTGCCCGGGAAAAAGGAGCAGGAGGCGCACGGCTAAACAAGCAATGGAGAATCAGATCGGGGTCGCAAACCAGTATGCCCTCGAACAGAGCACCCCCCCAATCCGCGGTGTCCACTTTCGCCTGTGATACCTTCGATTCGGTGAGCGAAAAGGCGCCATATTCCCGGTATCTCCATCCGCGTGCGGACCCCTCTCCGGAAGCCAATGTGCACAGTCACGGTCTCGAGGTGGCGGTCGATGTATCCTCGGCGTACCACGCCTGGATCGCGGGAATCTGCAAGGGACATCTGGGTCGCACCGTGCTGGATGTTGGCGCCGGCCAGGGTGCGATATCCCGCTACCTGTTCGATTCGGCGGACCGCTACGTCGCCAGCGATATGTCGGCGGACTGTGTCGACGCGCTCCGCCGGCGATTCGCTGGCGCGGCGAATGTCTCGGTCATCTCCTTCGACCTGCGCACGGACGAATTGGAGGAGACATTCGACTCGATCGTGCTCTTCAACGTTCTCGAGCATATCTTCGACGATGAACTGGCCTTGCGTAAGCTTGCCGGCTATCTGAACCCGGGTGGCAATATTCTCATTTACGTTCCCGCATACAACTGGCTATATGGGGAGTGGGATCGTCGTATAGGGCATTGCCGGCGCTACAATTCCAAATCGCTATCCGGTGTCATCGCTGAAGCGGATCTGGCGGTGAGCGAGATCCGCTATGTCAACGCGATAGGCATTCCCGCCTGGTTCGCGTTCTCCCGGCTCGGAATACGATCCCGTGCGCGGAAGGCGGACGGCGCCCCGCCGAGCGGCGAGCTGCGGCTCTGGGACAGGTTCGTCGTCCCCCCGGCGAAGCTCGTCGAGTCCCACGTGCGGCTGCCGGTCGGGCTGAACGTCCTCGCGATCGCAGCGCTGCCGCCCGCCGCCCGCCCTCGCACGTGACCCTGAAGGAACCGGCACCTGCCAACCGGGCCAACCGGGCTACGACCAGATTCGCCGAGCTCGAGGCGGCGCCACTGGACACCCGTGGCGCTCCGCCTCCAGTGATTCTGCTGCGTCACCGCGACATCGCGGAGCCCCAGGAGAGACCCGAGTTTGACGACTCGTTCGCGTAGCTGGAGGTGGGATGGGGCGCGCGGGTCGTGTTGCAGGGGTATCGGGTCAACTGGGACTTCGGATTCGAGCGGGGTGTGATCGCCGCGAGCGGGTCGTCAAACTGAGTGGAGGGAGCCAGGCGACGTACCCGTCAGATTTCGAACCGAGCGAAGCGGTAACGGAAGCAGGCGACGATCCAGGTAATCGAGTCTCGGAAGATCCGGATCTTCTTACCTTCTTCGAATGAGCGGGACCGGTAGTAGATCGGCACTTCGACCGGCGTGCAGCCCGCGCGGAGCAGCTTGGCCAGGAGCTCCCAGTCGAAGTCGAAACGGTTGCACTGGAGCTTCATGCCGTGGACACAATCTCGGCGGAAGACCTTGGCCATCGTGAACGGGTCCCGCAACCTCTGCCGGTAGACGAGATTGAACATCGTCCGGAAGATGAAGCTTCCAGCGTTCATCAGCCTGCTGAGTCGCGGCGCCGAGGAGAAACGTCTGATTCCCCAGATGGCACCTTGCGTAGGCGCGCGCACTCCGAGCACGAACCCTGTCTCGAAGGAGCGGAGCGGGGCGAGCAACGCCTCGTAATCATCCATGTCGTACTCCAGATCTGCGTCCTGGATGAGGATGAAGTCACCTTGGGCGTGGGTGAGTCCGGTTCGCACCGCATGACCCTTGCCACGCGCCCGCTCCTCGAGGATGAGCTCGACTCGCGGGTGGTCCGCGTAGCCAAGCGCCAACTCCTGGGTCCCATCGGTCGAGTTGCTCTCGACGACGATGACGTCGATCTCGACGCCCGGAATCTCCTTCGCCAGCAAGTCGGCCATCATCTTCGGGAAGGTGGCGGCCTCGTCATAGACCGGCACGATCACGGAAAGGCGCTGGGGCCGCGAGTACGGAGGCGCGAGGTCGCCGCGCCGTGCGGTGACGAGAAGGCCCGGGCCGGGGAGTTCGCGCCAACGGGGGGAGACGAAACCCTCACGGAACAAGAGCGTCTGCAGGTGCTGGCGAGGAAGAGAGGTCCTTTCGCGCGGTGTCTCCGGTGAGGCGACCTCGGGATCTGGCCGGTGGTGGTCGCGTCGGTGACCGAGGGTTGCGACGAGCAGCCCGCCGGGCGCGATGCCGTCATAGGCGGCTTTGAGAAGGGCGGACGGATCGTCGGCGGACCCGAGGACGTCGTCGAGCACGCAGACCGACGCGGGCCGCGGCGCATGCGGGCGCTCCCCGTCACCGGATCGGGGAGGCGCGGCCGCGTCTGGGATCACGGTGCTGGCGACGTGGAAGCCTTGTTCGCCAAGGCGCGCCGCGACCGTCGTGTCGCGTCCGATCGCCAGCACCGGGGAGTCGCCGGAGAAACCGAGCTCGGCGAAGCCGTCGGTGACAGCCCGCACGGCAGCACCGATCAGAGGTTGGATGTTGCGACCGGTCGAGACGCCGACAGGGGATCGTCGAGACAAGGGCATCCGCGGGAGCTCCGGAACCTGTGGGGCGATACCGAACTGCGAATAGTTCAATCTAGCTGGGACATCTGTCCAAAGCGCGCATCATGGGATCGTGATCGCGCCGCGCACCCGCACCGGGCGGGGATCACGCAGGTCCGTGATGGCTCCCGCCGACCGGGGCGTTCGCACTACCTCGATGGGGAAGGTGAACGCCCCGGGCCGTACCCGTGCCGACGCGGGCACGGCGTTGGGAACCGGCGTGCCGAATCACTTCGCCCTGACGAAGGTGGCACGCGCGATCATCGCCTCCTGGCCGGACGGCACGGAAAGCCTGATCCGAACCAGCCCCCCTTCGAGGGGAACAACGACCACATGGGAGTGTCTGCTGACGCTCAAGTGGTGGGTCCTGTTCCCGTAGCTCAAGGTCAGGTCGATTGGTCGTCCCGAAGCCAGCGTCGGCCCAAAATTCAGCTGCAGCCGCCACGAGCTGTCCGGTGACACGACGTCGACGTGCAGCGGCACAGACAGCACCCGGACGTCGGTGAGTGTGGGTTGGTAGGCCCCTATCTCCCAGGAGTAGTACACGCGGACGAGATCCGGGTGTCCCTCGATGGCTGTGATCGCCGTCGGTATGAAGCTCGTCGCGCGCTCGAGGGTCCAGTAGGCCCCGGGGTTGTTCTCTTGCAGCATGCCGTAGTAGCCGGTGAAGGAAATGGCGAAACCGACAAATGAGGCGTAGAGGATCGCCGCGACACCGGCGACCTTCAGAATCAGCCCACGCCATCTCTTGGCGCGGGCAACTTCGCACCACACGAGGAGTGCCGGGATGAGAAGCAGCGACACGTAATCGACGTCGCACTCCTCGGTGACACCCCAGATGCTGTAGGCGACCAGCAGCATGCCGAGCAGGCCGAACGCAGCGATCGCGAAGAGCACCGCCCGGAACTCGCGGCTCGCACGATCGCGTCGTCCGACGAAGGGAATCCCCCCGCCGAGGACGAGGAACGGTGTCGTCACCAGCACGCCAGCCACCGTTCCGGCGAGGTAGCCCTGTGGCAGCGCCACCGGCAACATTCCGGAGGTGAACCCGACGAAAGGAAAGCTGAACGTGAAGTAGATGGGGCTGACGAGCATGTACGTGAGCGTCGGGGACATGTAGGCGAACGAGAACAGGTGAAGGCTGCGGACGTCCGTGCCGCCTAGCGCGTACGAGTAGCCGTATTGGAACGGCGAACCGAAGCGGGCGAAGTTGTACAGGAGGGCCAGGAACAGCACGACACCTATCGGGGCGAAGATGATCGCGCCGTAGCGCAGGACCGGCTTGACATGCCGGTTCGCTGAGTTCCGCATGACGACCGCGAAGGTGAGCAATGCCGCCAGCAGCGCGACCGGCGTGAGCACCGGTCTCCCCCCGAAGGCGAGCCCCAGACACAGGCTTCCGAGCCCTAGTCGCCAGGGGATCAGCCGCGCGCGCAAACAGCCGCTTGCGAGGAGGTAGAGGGCCAGCATCATGAAGGCGTAGCCGGAGGTGATCTCGACCTCGTAGACCGCCGGGCGGCGAAGGATGAAGGGGACGACGCTGCAGAAGGCGAGCGCGGTCACCGCGACCGCAGTCATCGAAAGTGACGTCCCGGGCAGGAAGCGGTCGAGGATCGTCAGGAAGAGCAGTACGGCGAAGAACAGGCCAACGCAACTGAAGATCACGGCCGCCAGGCTGACCGGCATGTTCCCAACCCCGAGGACGCGCCAGGGAAGGAACAAGGTGAAGACCGGCGTGGTTCCCCAGCTGAGGTAGAAGTGGCCGTGATACAGGATCAGGTCGTGGTACCAACGCTGGTAGGTGCTGTTCAGGGCAGGGTCATAGGGATTCTTCAGCGCGAGGAGCCCTTTCGGCGGTCGGAACGGCATGTCGATATGGCCGGCGAGGATGCTGTTCGTGAACTGGTTGTAGTAGTCGCGGATCCGGACGTTCCCACTCGATACCGCGGTCCACCAGTAGAAGGGGAAGACGAGAGCGTAGAAACACGCGAGGAGCGCGCGACGACGAGTGACCATCGAACGCCCGCGCGAGATGCCAGATCGGACCAGCAGGCGGCCACGGTCGACGACTGGTCTCGCGTTCATGGTCGACACTCGATTATGCACATCCCGTTGGCGGTGCATCCCGTCTTGAGGCGTTCGACCGGCTTTGACGTCCGCCGCCGTGAAAATCACGCTGGCTCCTGCCCGGGGCCGAGACTCATGGTCCTGCGGCTGCGACCGGAGAAATACTACCTGGCGCCATTTGTCTGATCCGTTGTTGCATTCTGGTCGCCGACACGTCACCAATCGCTGAGCCGTCGGGCGCGACAGTCCCCCGGAGGACCGACCCTGAACACCGGGCGCCTCGATGGCCGGGGTGCCGTCCCGGATGACGGAAGGACCGCCTCATGAAGCTGTTCCACTTTGCTGAGCTCCATGAGCACTCGGGCCACCTCCTCGTGCTCAAGAGCCGAGGCCGGTGGGGCCGAGGAGTCAATGGTCAGCTGCTACTGCGTCACGGATCAGCCGTTGCTGCGTTCCAAATCAGGCGTGGTAACACAGGCGCGAGAATCGACAACATGGCCGAACCATGGATGATCGACGAGCTGGCCCATGCCGGTCACGAGCACCTCGACCCCGCGTTCGTGGCCAGCTTCGATGACAAGCAAGGCCGCCCCGATCCTGCCGAGGACCTCGCTGTGCTCTCTGGCAGCGGTCTTGGCAAGGAGTCCACCGTCGTCGACCTGGGCGCGGGGACCGGACAATTCGCGCTGCGCGCAGCTCGACAGTTCGGGAAGGTGATCGCGGTCGACGTCTCACCGGCGATGCTGAAGACTCTGCGTGACCGGGCAAGTGAGCTGGCCCTCGACAACCTCGATTGCATTCAGGCGGGGTTCCTGAGCTACGAGCATGCGGGGCCGCCAGCGGATGCTGTGTACACAAGGAACGCTCTGCACCACCTTCCGGACTTCTGGAAGGCCCTAGCGCTGACTCGCATCGCGGCACTCATGCGAGCCGGCGGCGTCTTGCGATTGCATGATCTGATCTACGACTTTCAGCCGTCCCAGGCCGAAGCGGTGTTTACGCGTTGGCTCGGCCACGCCGCCACTGATCCCAAGCGGGGGTACACGAGCGAGGACTACGCCGAGCACATCCGCACTGAGCACAGCACCTTTCGCTGGCTGTTCGAGCCGATGCTCAGGGCTGCCGGGTTTGAGATCGCGACCACGGACTTCGATGGACCGGTGTACGGAACGTACACCTGCATCAAGGCCTGAGGCAGCCGGGCCAATCACCCTCGCTTCGGAACGGGACGTGCCGTCTCAATGTTGCTGGACGCGTTCAGCCGACGATAACTGACGTCGTCGTCATCAATTCAAGTCAGGCTGAACGCTGCAGTGCTCCCGAAACTATTGAGAACCAACGAATGACGCGGTGACCCTCAGGGGCATTGTCATTGTTCTGGGGCACTCGTCAAAGAGCGGAACGCCGATTCGGGCGCGGCCAACCTGTCGTCCGGAAGGGCCTCGGCCGAGCATTCTGTGCGCCCCAGTCCCCTTGAGGGGCGCCGTCGCCATCAAGATCTCTACCGCAGGGACTTCCGTCGGTAGAGGGAGACGGCGAGCGGGGCGAAGATGGCGATCAGTCCG
The DNA here is from genome assembly GCA_003159795.1 of Acidimicrobiaceae bacterium. Classification (GTDB taxonomy): domain Bacteria; phylum Actinomycetota; class Acidimicrobiia; order Acidimicrobiales; family Bog-793; genus Bog-793. The sequence goes on from PLPK01000030.1 coordinate 25,011, forward strand.
ATCGACCACAGGACCGTGGCCAGTTCGGGGTGCTGCATCGGCCAGGCCAAGGTGTTCGCGGACGGATTGGGGTTGCCGAAAAGGTGTCGGCAGGACGACGCGACGGCACTCACCGGGTTCCAATTCGCCACGACGCGAAGCCAGGCGGGCATGCCCTGAGTGGGGACGAAGGTGTTGGAGACAAATGTCAGGGGGAGGAAGAAGATGAATCCGACCGCCTGCGCTGCCTCTGGGTTCTTCAGCAGCATGCCGGCACATGCCCCGACCCACGTCATCGCGAACGCGATCAGCAGACAGAGGCCGCACGCCGCCAGAGCGTCGGCGACTCCATTGTGGATTCCCCAACCCACCGCCAGGCCGGTGACGGCAAGGACGACGATGGCGATGACCTCGGTGAGCAGGTCCGTTACCACTCGACCGGCGAGGACGGCGGAACGCGCGATCGGAAGCGATCGGAATCGATCGATGAGACCGGTGGCCATGTCGGTAGAGACGCCGACCGCGGTGCCTTGCGCCGTTCCGACGAGTGCCATCCCGAACATCCCGCCGATGAGGTACTCGTGGTAATTCCCGCCACCGGGGATCTGAATGGCCGAGCCGAAGACATAGACGAAGAGCAACACGAAGATGATCGGCTGGACGGTGACGTCGAGGAGCTGCGAGGGCTCTCGGATGATGCGGTTGACGCCGCGACGGACCAGCACGAGGGTATTTCGGAACGACCACCATGTTCGTGAGAGCAATGGTTCGACTTGAGTGGGGAGTGGAGAGGTCAGCATGGAGGTCATGCCACTGCCGCCTTCTCGTTGGGATCTGCAACGGGATCGGCGAAGTGGCCGGTGAGGGTGAGGAAGACGTCGTCGAGGGAAGGGCGGGCGATTCCGAGGTCATCCATCACCACGCCCGCCGCACTCATCGCAGCCGCGATCGCCGGAATGGATCTCGCGCCCGCCGTCACCGATGCGTTGACCACTCGTCGTTCGGCGTCCACGTGGACCTCCCCGTGTGCGTGGCGGGCGAGCACCTCGCGCGCGATCGCGAGGTTGGACTCTGGTGCAACGGTGACCCCGATGCGGTCACCGCCAACCTCGGCCTTCAGCTCCTCTGAGGTTCCCTGGGCGATGACCGATCCCCGGTCGATGACGACGATCCGGTCGGCCAACTGATCGGCCTCTTCGAGGTACTGCGTGGTGAGGAACACAGTCGTGCCATCGGCTGCCAAGGTCCGGATGATGCCCCACATGACCGCACGACTCCGAGGGTCGAGACCCGTCGTGGGTTCGTCGAGGAAGAGGATCGACGGACGGCTCACGAGACTGGCTGCCAGGTCCAGCCTTCGGCGCATGCCGCCCGAGTAGGTCTTGACCCCGCGGTCGCCGGCATCGGCCAGGTCGAACTGGGAGAGCAGCTCCTCGGCTCTTTGCTGAGTCCTTCGCCGAGGAAGGCGACAGAGCTGACCAATCATCACGAGGTTGGCCGAACCGGTGAGGGATTCGTCGAGGGCCGCCGACTGTCCCGCCAGACCGATTCGACGGCGCACCTCCGTCGCCTGGGTGACCACATCGAAGCCGTCGACCCGGGCCGTGCCCCTATCAGGCCGAAGCAAGGTAGTGAGGACGCGGACCGCAGTTGTCTTCCCAGAGCCGTTGGGGCCAAGGACGCCGAGGATGGTGCCGGCTGCTACGTCGAGGTCGAGGCCGGCGAGAGCGCGGGTCGGTCCGTAGGACTTCTCGAGATCCACGGCTTCGATCGCAAGGCCAGCGGGCATCTTCGAGTCCTCTCGTACGACGTACTATACAGTCGTATAGCGTACTGTAACATACGATGTACGAGAGTCAAGGCAGGGGAGAAACAAGTGACAGACCTCGATGATCTCTGGCCTCCGTCGAGCGCAGTCGCGCCTCGACGAGCAGCCTCAGTGCGGACGCAAGAGGGGCGTCGGGAGAAGGTCCTCTCTCGCGACGAGATCGTTCAGACTGCTGTGGCTTTGGCGGACACGGAGGGTGCGGGGGCGGTCAACATGCGCCGCATCGCGAAGGAGCTCGGTGTTGGCGCGATGTCGCTCTACTGGCATGTGGTCAACAAAGAACAGCTTCTCGATCTCATGTTGGATGTCGTCGAGGGCGAAGGCGTGACCGCTGAGCTGTCAGGTGAATGGCGGGGAGACTTGGGGCGGATCGCCAGGCAGCGACGTCGAGCGCTTCTTCATCATCCTTGGGTTGTGAGTTTCATGAGCGGGCGACCGCCCTACGGGCCGAACGCGCTCTTGCAGATCGAACAATCCCTTTCGGCGCTTGATGGTCTCGATCTCGATACTCGAACGGCGCTCCAGATCCTGATGACGATCGACACCTATGTCACCGGTTCAGTCCTGCACGAGCTTCGAGAGGTCCGAGTTGGGCAGACTCAGTCCGAGACCGAGATCTCTGAACCTGATATCGCTACTGGCATGCGAGCGTGGAGGGATCGGCTTGATCGTTCAGGCCAGTTTGTGCGGGTTGTCCGCGTCTTTGACGAAGGTATCGATCCCGATGCCGCAGAGACTCGGGACGACCGGTTCGAATTTGGGCTTGACTGCGTGCTAGATGGCCTAAGTGCCCGGATCACCTAGCGCATGTGTCACAAGGGACATGTCAGGTTCAAAATGGACTACCCGACGGATTGAACGCCTGCCCCCTGATGTGCATGGGCTGTCGCGAATGCAGAACGAGCGGCCCAACGTCGGGCCGCCTCGACGCGGTCCCATCGCAGATCGACGGAGATGTGCTCGGCTGACTGCGAGGTAGTCGCGTGCTATCATGATGGCATGGCGAAGAAGGTGACTACGGTGCGCATGCCCGGAGATCTCGCCGAGCAGGTCGACGCTGTCGCACGCGGCCGTGGTGTCAGCGTGAACACCGTCGTCGTCGACGCGCTGCTCGCCGAGATCGAGCGCGTGAAGACTGACGCGCAGTTCATGACCCGGCTCCGGGAGTTGACCGAGCGCGACAAGGAGATCCTCGAGCGCCTCGCTAGGTGAGGTACCTGAGCCTTGCCGAGGCGCTCGTTGTCGCGGAGGCCGTGACCGGGATCGACAGCGAGGTCTTGGCGCGTTCAGCAGGCGTCGGGCTCCTCGATTCCGCGCTCCATGCTCCGCAAGCGGGCTTCGGCGACCAGGACCTCTATCCAGACTTCGTCGACAAGGCTGCAGTCTTGGCGGTCCGGCTGACCCGGAACCATTCGCTTCCCGACGGCAACAAGCGGTTGGCATGGGGTTGCCTCACGTTGTCTTGCGCACTCAACGACCGCGATCTGCAGGTTCCCGTCGACGAGGCGGTCCGTCAGATGCTTGCCGTCGCATCTGGCGAGGTCGACGAAGCACAGATGGCCACCTGGCCGACCGGGTGGATCGGCCAGCCAGGCTGACCCTCGTTACCTCGCCGCTCCGGCCACGAAGGCCACAACGATGTAAGTGGCGTGCCGGTCCAAGGACACTCGGGCACGGTCGTAGCGCATGGTCGTCCGCGGGTCCGCATGAGATGCGGCTTCTTGGACGTCACGCAGCGGCACTCCGGCGTCGAGCGCCGCGGTGATGAATGCGTGCCGGAGGGTGTGGGGACCAACGGTCTTTGCGATCCCGGCTCGCTTGGTCACGCGTCGGATGATCCGACCGGCGCCACGGCGATCAAGGCGGTTGCCGTCAGCGCCGAGGAAGATCGGTCCTTCGCAGCGCTCACCGATCGCGAGGTCAGCTACGGCCCCAGAGAGGCTCCCGTTTCTTGCCCCACTCTCGATGTCCCAAACGAACGAGTCCTGGTTGGACAGCACTGGGCGCCCCCGGCAGGACTCGAACCTGCGACACGCGGTTTAGGAATCGGGCCGAGAAGGTCCACCAAAACGAGTCGAGTCCGTTGAACTGGACCTTGAGGGAATGGCCGTCCACTGAGTCCGTTCAGCGCGAGCGAATGTCGCTCCGTAGATTCCCAAGAGATTCCCGACCGGTCAATCCAAGGTCAGCATTCGATGTGGTCGCTTAGTAGTCGCGGCTGCCCCCGACCGGCACCTCGGGGCGAGCCCGGCCAGGTTACGCGGGCCGCGTTCTGGGACAGCCACAGGGACGCGTAACGCCGATTACGCGTCCGGAGCGGGATCGGCGCGGTAATCGGATGGACGCGCGTTCGGTCACTGAGGCTTTCGTGGGCGATTCCGGCGCCAAGAGACAACTGACTGGGCGAAGCCCACAGCCCCAAGGGCAGCTACGAACCACCCGAAGGGCGTTCCCATCGAGGCGAAGATCACTATGACGGCGATTCCAACGACCATGAAGCATGGCATCAGCACTTTCATCGGTCGCGAGAGCCCCGGCAACTTGGCGACCGAAGGAGTCGATCGGCCCCAATTCCACAACGACCTAAGTTGTCCCGACAGTGCTCCAATCGCGCGACGTGGCACGGGGTCGATCAGCACCCCCCGTTGTTGAAGTTCTGCCAAGACGCGACCCTGGTCCCGACGCGTCCAGAAGTATGCGAGCTGGCCATCAGAGAGTTCGAAGCCAATGCCAGACGTCATGAAGCTGCCGCTGAGCAGGAATGCGGCGGTGATCTCGTGGAGTGGTGCCTCGAAGTCCGAGAACATAGCCCCGGCAAACGACCGAGGATCCATTCGCAGGGTGGCTTCGCCGATCGTCAGTACGACAAGAGGAACCGTCGCATTGAGCCGACCGCCGAGAGCGGAGGGCACGTTCATCCCGCCCACGAGCTCAGCTTTGTTGCCTGAGGCGACCTTGGGGGCCAATCCGCTGTGTGGGGGGGACGCATTTCCGGTCCATGAAGCACCATCCCACCAGCGGTAAGGGGCGACACGCCACGGATCCGGGTACCAGCCCGGCGAGGCGGGATCGTTGGCTCCTGAGAGCACGCCGCTCACGTATACAGATTGTCCCATCCGCGCTTCCAACGCGGGGACTCGGAGCCGGTCCAGTCAAGCGCGGAACGACGGCTCGGGAACATGCGACCTGACCCATAACACGCGGCGAGATCGCAGCGAGACCGTCTCAGATCGCCGTTCATGAAGGGGCGGGGCCGTGTCAAGGGACGACCCGGAGGCATCCTGTCGGTTGTTCTGGGACAGTTCCGCGGATGCAAGTCGCCGAACCGGGCGCGGCGCTCGCGTCAACTGACGCGGGCACAAGGGCGTCGTTCTGTACCCTGGCACACCTCACCTAGCGGTAGCTCTGTGGGCCCGTGCAACGGCCAAGCGAGAAGGGTGACGTCATTGCCCACACCGGGCGCTCTCTGACTGGGACAAGGCCAATCCCGACACGGCCTAGGACCCGGAGCTGTTCGGACGGGGAATTCTGCCGAGACTCGCTCAGGTGAAGCTCTCCGGGATCGCCTAGGCGGCCTGGACGGAGTTGTTCTGGTCTAGCTGGTGGAACCCATTAGGGGCACTCGGGGCGTGGAGGGTCCGACGACAGTGACGATCGACGGGCGCCGAGGATGATCAAGGCGGTCGAGACGGTCTTCCCCTCCTCGGTCCGGATCCGCTGCTGGTTCCACCGTCACGCCAACATCCGGGCCAAGCTTCCCGACGACGAGGCGGCAGACGCGCTTGCCCACCTCTACTCCGTGCCGGACGCCCCCACCCTCGATGCTGCGCGGGCGGCGGCCGACGGCTTCGAGAACACCTACGGGAGGGCCTTCCCCGCGGCCGTTGTCTGCTTCGCGGACGACCGGGAGGTGCCCCTTTCCGTTCACCGGGTCCTTGTGCGGTATCACATCCGGGTCCGCACGACCAACCTGGCCCAGCGCAGTTTGGAAGAGGAGGGCCGACGCACCAAGGTGGTCACCTGCTTCACGAGCGAGCGCTCGATGATGAAGCTCGCCTTCGCCACGATGATCCGCTCGGCCGAGCGCTGGTGCCGCGTCTCGGTGAACGACATCGAGCGCCAGCAGCTGAAAATGCTGCGGGCCGAGGTCGTGCTCGACCCGCCGCCGGCCGAGGACCACTCGACCGGACGCAGCAGAACAGCAGAACACCGCGCGGCGTGAGGCTCAGGCGCGGTCGTTTACAGGACGCTCAGCACTTGACCATCATTCATTCTATTGATTACCTGAAGCCCCGAGTGTACGGTTCAACTGGAACCGACTTGGGGGAGGCGCGCGATGCGCCTGCGAGCGGCAGTCGCGGCCTTGGGTGTGATCGCCGGAATCGTGGTGTGCAACGTCGGATTCTCGCCGGGTATTAGCTCGGCGACCGGCTCGACGTGCTGGAACTCGACGCTTCCTTGCTATGCCCGCGGAACGTTCAACGATGGCTCCGCTTGGGGCGGCGGATATGTCCAGACCGAAGTCGCGAACATGTCCGCTACCGAATCATCCTGGATCAACCAAGAGCTGTGGACCACAACGAACGGCAATTCGAATACTTACTGGGCTGAGATCGGTTACAGCGCTAACCAACCGTATTGCCGCGGAAACCAGCTGCGGTGGTTCTATTACTACCAAAACCCGAACGCGAGTTATGGCACCTGTTTCGGGGGCAGCCCGTCAGTCGGCAGTTGGCATCAGCTTGAGATTCAGGAGGACACAAGCAGCGAGTGGTACATCTATCTCGACGGCAACGAAGTTGCGATTGATTCTGGCACGAGCGGCTGGAACTACAACGACTACACGGGTCTTGAGTATCACTACGGCACGTTCACGAATATGTACACCAACGGCTACTATTCCTACAACGAAGTTAGAGGTACTGGCTGTTGCAGCTGGTACTACTGGGATGAAGGCGGAAGTGACGCAAAGTACCCGACCGATTACAACTGGATTTGGACCTCAACTAATCCGTGGATTCACGGGTATAACACGTGAGGTATTGAGGTGGAACAGCGACGTCTGAAGCGAAGGTATTACCGCGAAGCACTGATGCTCGCCGCAATATTCACGGTCGCTGGAAGTGTCGCGGGGATTCTGACTCGCGGCAGCTCAGCTGGCGCGGGAAGTTCGGCGCCTTCGGCTGTCACACGCGCTCAACCGTCCGGAACGACAGGCCCGTCATCATCACCGGTTCCTGCGCCGACGCCTTCTGTGAACACGATTCCGAGCTCGGAGCAAAGTCAGTACGTCGCGGGACCGTTCATGAGCGAGAGTGCGATCGAGTCGATGGCTACACAGTTGGCGACTAGCGCAGATCCTGCGCCCGTGACCGTGATCTCCGCAAAGCTTGAAAGTGTCGCGGCAGCGAGCCAAGACGTTGGCTTGCGGGTGGCGAGCTTTTACACCGGCGACGATCGAATGGTGTGGCTCGTGTGGCTCGACGGCCAGTACGTGCCAAGCTGCATCACGAATCCGTGCCCAGCCCCGATCGATGGCGTTTACTTCATGGTGTTCGACGCAACGACTGGTGACAGCCTCGGAGTAGGGAGGGTTGTTAGTGCACCAGGCATGCCGAGCGCGGCGAGTATATCGAACGGTTGAGCGTTCGACCCACTTTGCGCACCCAAAGTTGAGGCCCGTCACATAGCTCGGGGGGAGAAAGATCCTCCGCGTGGATTCCTCGTTGACTGCGGCTGTCGAAAACTCGTCCGTCCTGGTTGTGCGATGCGCCAGTGCCAGCGAACGAGTCCGCCGAGGATGTCGCTTCTCCGGACGTGAGCCGAATCGAAGTCCTGACGGGACTTCCGCGCGTCAACGGCGGCAAGCTGAAAAGTCGGCGATCGGCACTCCGTCGTCCCAGTGGCCGGAACCGTAGTTGTCGACGAGATCGAGAGCCTCTGTGAGCTCCTCGTGCAGGAGCGGAAAGGCACCAAAGAGCGCTCCGCAGGACGCGCAGCCGTTCGAGAGATAGGCGATGCCGGCTGTCCTCGAGTGACGCCGCCGTACCTGGCACCGACGGGATAGTTGTGACGCGCACAGTCAATCCTGCGGCGAGCCCACAGGCCCGATGGTAGGAAGGTTCCAAAGGGCTCTTGATACCTTGAACGGTTTCGGTGGCACCGGTAGGACGAAGTCTGCGGCAGGAGCACCTTGTTTGATCGAAGTGGCGGTGGCGTCTGCCCGGAGTTCAGCGTCTAACCCCCCGATTGAACGCTTCTCGAGACGGCCATAAACCGCTGATCAGGAAGTTCGCCTCGCCAGGTCCCTGGTCCGTCAGCGAAATGTAGGGGCGACATATACGTGATTGGCGCTGCAGTTTGCAGTATTGTTTTAGGTGATGTACGTGAAGCGGACGGTACGCAAGCGAGGCGACAAGCGCTACACGTACCTGTCGCTCGTCGAAGCCGTGCGCTCAGGCGGCAAGAACACCCAGCGGGAGCTGTTCCGCTTGGGCGAGGTTGGTGAGCTCGAGCGGACCGGACAGCTCGACCGCATCGTCGCCGCGCTCTCGAGCTACACGACAAAGCACTGGATTGCGTCCGACGAGCTGGAGGGAGCGGGTGCTCCTTCCTATGGTGCCGTTGCGGCGGTCGCTTCTTACTTCGACCGCGTCGGTCTTCGCACCCACTTCGCAGCCCTCGGTGAGGGGCGGCGTCACCAGCACCTCGCCGACACGGTGTTCGTGATGGT
>PLPK01000075.1 GCA_003159795.1 Acidimicrobiaceae bacterium
CGTTCCGAACCGTTTGATCTGGCGTAAACATTCGGTGATCCCGTAGGCACCTGGCCTGTCCGGAGGGTACTGGACACAGCCACTTGGATCGTGTGTGCTTGTCTTGGTGGCCAGCAGGCAAGAGAGCGACACGATGAGGTTGCGGGCGGAGGCGAGCCGTCTGGAGCGCGAGCTCGCTGCGTCGCAAGCCCGGGTGGTCGAGCTCGAGGGTCTGGTGGTCACGCTGAGGGAGAGGGTGGCGACTCTCGCCAAGCTGGTCTTCGGCGCTTCGTCGGAGAAGAAGCAGGCCAGCCAGAAGTCGACGGTGCCTTCGAGTCGAGAGGATGCTGGTGCTGCGACGGGCGAGCCGCTCCGGCGTCGCGGTCAGCAGCCCGGCAGCACCGGGCACGGCCGGCGGGACTACTCGGGGCTGGAGACCGTCGAGGAGATCCACGACCTGTCCGAAAACGAACGGGTCTGTCCAGAGTGCGGGTCACCTTACGCGCCCTTCGGCGAGGAGACCTCCGAGCAGGTCGACTGGCAAGTACGGATCGTGCGGATCGTCCATCGCCGTCCGACCTACCGTCGGACCTGCTACTGCCCGGTTGGCGGTGTGCTGGTCGCCCCGGTGCCGGCGAAGCCGATCTTGAAGGGACGCTTCACCACGCAGTTCCTCGCCCGACTGCTGGTGGAGAAGTACGTGCTCGGCCGACCGTTGGAACGCGTCATCGCCGCGCTTGGCGCCGACGGCCTCGAGGTTGCCAAGGGGACCCTCGTCGGCGTCTTGAAGGGGCTGTCGGTGCTGCTGGCCCCCCTCGATGGGGCCATCCGGGCCCGCAACGCGACAGCAGGGCACCTCCATGTCGACGAGACGAGCTGGCGAGTGTTCGAGGATCTGGCCGGCAAAGCGAACCACCGGTGGTGGCTGTGGGTCTTCCTCGGCCCTGACACCACCGTGTTCCATATCGACCCGACCCGTTCCGGCGACGCATTACGACGCCATCTCGGTATCGAGGCCGAGGCCTGCTCGCTCGAGGCGGGCAGGCGCCTCTTGGTGAGCTCGGACTTCTTCACGGTCTACCAGTCGCTCGCCGAGATCGAGGGAGTAGATCCACTGTGGTGCTGGGCGCACATCCGCCGCTACTTCATCCGCGCCGCAGATGCCCACAAGGAGCTGAAAGGCTGGACCAAGGCGTGGCTCGAGCGGATCGGGGCGCTCTATGTGGCGCACCGGGCGCTGTCGGACATGAGGGTGGGAAGCGCCGGGCACGGCCAGGCGGCCTACGACTTCGCACTGGCGCTCGATGCGATCGACGTTGTCCGCCAGAAGCAGGCCGGCGACGCGACGCTTCACCCGGCGGCAAGAAAGGTCCTTGTCACCCTCGATCATGAGTGGGAGGGCCTGGCCCGCCACGAGGCGTTCCCCGAACTGCCCCTCGACAACAACGCGGCGGAGAGAGCGCTTCGCAACCCGGTCGTCGGGCGCAAGAACTACTACGGCTCAGGGTCAAGGTGGGCAGCTGAGCTCGCGGCGCGGGTCTGGACGATCACCGCGACGGCCTCACGAGCCGGCTGTAACCCGCTCACCTACCTCGCCTGCTATCTCGACGCCTGCGGAGAAGCCGGCGGGCGGGCACCAAGCGATTCGGCGCTCACACGGTTCCTGCCCTATGCGGCGGCCAAGGCGGATCTTGCCATCTGGAGCGACCCGCTGTCGGGGCCGGGGCCGTGAGCGAATCGCGTCGCTACTGCGGACGCGAGTTCACAGAGGACGAGCTCGAGGTTGTCCGCGGCCTTGTCAGCTCCCTGCCGACACGACGGGCGATCGCTGACGCGGTGTGCGACGAGCTCTCCTGGTTGCGCCCCGACGGGCGGAGAAAGGACATGTCAGCACGGGTCGCCCTACTGCGCATGGAGCGCGACGGCCTTGTCGTCCTGCCACCACCGAGGAACGGCAACGGCAACGGCAACATCGCTCGCCATGGCGAGGCGGAAGCTCATCTGAGCGTGCCCATCCCCGCTTCACTTCAAGAGCTGGGCGACATCTCACTGGTCGTGGTTGACACGAAGGTGTCGTCTCGCCACTGGCGAAGCCTCGTCGCCAGCTACCACTACCTCGGCTACACGCCCTTTGCCGGAGCGCAGCTGCGCTACCTCATCGAGACCTCTTTCGGCACGATCGGGGCACTCGGCTTCGCGGCTTCTGCGTGGACCTGTGCGCCACGCGATACCCACATCGGCTGGGACTCTCCCACCAGAGCGGCCAGGCTGCACCTCGTGGTTGGCAACGCCCGCTTCTTGATCGTGCCGGAGGTGCGCGTCCAGAACCTGGCCTCTCACGTGCTCGCACGAGTAGCCCGGCGCCTACCGCTCGACTGGAACGATGCCTACGGGTATACCCCGGTGCTCCTCGAGACCTTCGTCGAGACCGGCCGGTTTACCGGGGCGAGCTACAAGGCGGCGAACTGGATCTACGTCGGCAAGACCAAAGGACGCGGCAAGCTCGACCGGGACAACCGCCACGCGCTCCCCGTCAAAGACGTCTACCTCTACCCGCTGCACCGCGACTATCGCCACCTGCTCAGCTCACCGGTGCCTCCCGTCTGATCCTCACGGCCGACGGCGTGGAAGCCCTTCGACGCCTCGGTCGAACACCACGCCTGGCCTCTACAGCGGGGAGCTCGAAGTGGCAGAGGCGAGCCGAGATGCCAAGATGGATCGGTGGAGACGGACACCACCATCGACCAGGCGCTCGACGCGTTCATAAAGGACCAGCGCCGACGCCTCTCGGATCGCACGATGCGCAACTACGACGACGTGGTGGAGCTCCTCCGTGACTCGCTCAACGGTTACGCCTACCAGTCGCTCGACAAGGCCGACGCAAAGCGCTTCGACAAGGCGTATCAGGCCGGGGACGAGGAGGCGTTCTGCCATCTCTTCGGCCCCGAGCATATCCTTGGCCACCTCGGAGAGTTCCTCGGCTACTTCATGGTCCGAAAGGTGATGGGGAGCCAGGAACTGCTGCGCTCGGCGGGCACGGTCACCAAGAAGCTCGCCTCGTGGCTCTACGAACAGGGCTACGTGAGCGACGACGAGCGAGAGATCGCCGTCGACCAGGGGACCGAGGCAGCGCGCGATCTCCCCCGCGCAGAGCGCCTCGCTAGCCTCCTCTACGACCAGAGCCGCGCCACGCCGAACTTCGATCCCGGTGCTCTTGGCAAGGGAGACCTCGTCGAGGACTACCTCATGATCGACCGCATCGAACCTGGTGCGCTGTACTTCGCAGGTGGGATCGGCCCCCTAGCCGTTTCCGAGCAGGCCTCCGAGCTCGCCGAGGTCGGCTGGGGACTCAACATCACGCTCGCACGGATCACGAGCATCTGGTGGGTCGTCGAGGTCGGCAACGTCTACCCGATGTAGCGCACTCGGCTGATCTCCGTGATGCCACCGGCCGACGACCACCCCGCATCGGGAATGCCGGTCCTGCAGTCGACGGGTTCACCGATTGTTTACCATCCAACAACTGATACCAGTCG
>PLPK01000008.1:0-9252 GCA_003159795.1 Acidimicrobiaceae bacterium
GCCAGGCGGGCGAGGTCCCGGCGTATCGTCGCCGTCGACACTCCGAGCAGCTCCGCGAGGTCATTGACGCCGACGGCGCCGTTGTGGTCGATGACTTCGGCGATTGACTGCAGGCGGCTGACTCGTACCCGCGGGCTCAGGTTTGGCGCGCCACGGCTGAGCCTCAGAGGGCGATCGGGACCAGGTGCACGCCCGTCGTCGAGCGTTTCCTCGTTACCACCTCGCGGGTTCCGGAGCACCATGCGATCAAGAAACTTAGCAGCAGGGGGGCAGGTTCTCCTCGCGGACTCTCACGGCGCGGTCTATGGACGGGCTCACAGCTATTTGACGCTGCCCGCGATGATGCCTTCCACGATCCACCGATTCAACAGGAACACGAGGACAGCAGGGATGGCGATTGCAATGATCGCGGCCGCGTTGACGATCGTGTAGGGCACGACGTGGCGACCTTCGAGCGCGGCGAGGACGACGGTGAGCGGCTGGGTCGACCCGGTGCTGCTGAGCACCAGGGGAAAGATGAACTGCCCCCATCCCAGAAGGAATGTGATGATCGCGGTCGCAGCAATCCCCGGAGTCGAGATTGGAAGCGCGACTTTCCAGAACCTCTGGAGCATCGAGGCCCCGTCAATAACGGCCGCCTCCTCGATGGCCGGAGGGAGCGCGAGAAAAACGTTATACATGATCCACATGGCAAGGGGCATGAACCCCGATGCGTAGACGAGGATGATGCCGAGGTAGGTGTTCACGAGCCCGACTTGAGTCATGATCCGGTAGAGCGGAATGAGTGTCGCGTACACCGGGAGCGTGAGCGTCCCGAGCACGATATAGAAGAACAGGTTCTTCAGCCGGAATCGCAGCCGCGCGAACGCGTAGGCCCCGAGGATCGCGACCACGAGCGTCAGCAGCATCGCGCCGCCGCTCTCCACCACGATGTTCACGATGGAGCGGGCGATACCCCCGGCCGCTTCGGGGGCCTCTGGGCCTACTCCGAAGAGCGCCTGATAGTTCGAGAAGATCGGCTGGGTAGCCAGAAAGTGCGCGGGGGCGCTCTGGGCCTCCGCATTCGTCATGAGACTCGTGTCGAGCGCCCAGTAGACAGGGAACAGCGACCACAAGATCACGAGCGCGATGGCAGCTCGCCGGGCCCAGACACCGATCCGCTTTCGCATTCAGAACGTGACCTTCCGGTAGATGAGTTTCAAGGTACCTAGGGACAGCGCCACCGTCACCACGGTCGCCAGCAGCGAGAGGGCGTATCCCTGCCCGAAGTTGAGGCCCTGGAACGTGATGAAGTAGGTCATGCTCATCACCGACGATGCTGTCGACGCGCCCGCGTTCAACACGTAGACCTGGTCGAAGATGTTCAGCGACAGGACGAGTGCCTCGACGGCCGCGATCGCGAGCCCCGGCCGGATGCACGGCAGCGTGATCCGGCGGATCACCTGCCACCAGCCAGCACCGTCGACGCGAGCCGCCTCGTAGAGCTCGCCGGGGATGCCCTGTAGCGACGCGAGCACGAGCAGTGTCGCAAGCGGGGTGATCTGCCAGACCTGGACGAGTGAGGTGAGCAGGATGCTCTCGATCTGACGCGTACCGATGAAGAGCTGGTACTGGGAGAGGAGGTGGAGGCTTTTCAGCACCGAGTTCAGCACGCCGAATGTCGGGTCATAGATCCAAGACCAGATCACGCCCTCAACGACTCCGGGCAGCGCCCAGGGAAGAATCACGATCGCCAAGACGACGCCCCGGCCTCGGAATTTCCGCTGGAGCAGGAGGCCGAATGTTGTGCCGAGCACGACCGTCAGCCCGACGCCGAAGAGGACGTACCAGCCGGTGTTCTCGAAGCTCTGGCGGATCTCGGGGTTGGAGAAGATGGCCGTGAAGTTGCCGAACCCCGCGAAGTGGTTCGGCGGCGTGACCGGGTCGATGTGCATGAACGCGTCAATCGTCGTGAGCACTGTCGGGTAGAGCGCGAGGGCGAGGATGAAGACGAGCAGCGGTGCGACCATGCCGTAGGCCATGGCCTCCGACCGGATCGAACGTCGCTCGGCGAACTCCTTTGTCAGCGATCCGCGCCGACCCGAGGTCGCGGGCTGTGACACGTTCTTCCTTTCTCCTTCCTCCCAAGGACGAGGTCCCGGCCGCGCGCTTAGGTGATCGCGCGACCGGGACCCACGTCCGACTGGTTCTAGCTGCTAAGGCTCCGCACCACGGAGGCGATCGCCGAGATCGCGCTGGCGACGCTCTCCGTGCCGGCAGCGGCGCCGTGCAAGTTGGTGTAGACGGCGTTGCTGAAGTTCGGGTACCAGGGCGGTGCGCCAGCGGGGAAGACCGCCCGTCCGTGCTTTTCGACCAGGTTGACAAGAGCGGTCGCCCCGGGGACCTTGCCTGATTTTGCGAGGAGGCTGAGCCCACCACGGTTGGATGGCAACGGGAAGGTGCTGATGACATTCTTCGGCCCGTTGGCACCGGCAAATGCTGCCTGATTGGCGGGCTCCTCCATCCACTTGATGAACTCGACCGCTGCTTGGACGTGTTCGGCCGACCTTGGGATGCCGATCCCATCGGGGTTGCCGAGGTTGGGAGCAATGCCGGAGATTCCCGGCGTCGGCGAGTAGTCGATGTCACCGACGACGCTCGACTGGCTGGCGACGTCATAGACCGTGCCGACGTCTCCCGAGTAGTCGGAGAAGACGCTCGCGGCTAGACCGTGCGCCATCTCGGTTTCGAACCCCTGGTAGTCCTCATAGCCGAGGTTCGCCTTGGCCACAAGCCCAGTCTTGTAGGCGTTCACCATCCAGGTCATCGCCTTGTAGCCGGCAGAGGACTTGGAGGTGAACAAGGGCTTGTAGGACGGGCTCAGCACCTGGCCGCCCATCGCTGCAGTGAGCTCGTACCAGTAGGTTGAGAGCCCTTCGGCGGCAGCAAAGGGGATGTCCAGCGGGTGCGCGACGATACCCTTTGCCTTCAGGGTCTGCAGGTCCTTCGCGTACTTACTGAACGTCGTCGGCATCGACGTAATCCCGGCCTTGTGGAAATCCTTCTCGTTGATCGTGGTGACTAGCAGGGACCCATCCATCGGCATCCCGACAAGCGTCCCGTTCCGGACGAACGAGCTGAGCTGCGGGTACTGGGATTTGAGAGAGCTCATCGAGAAGTACTTGTTGAGCGGCAGGAACCACTTCGTCACGTAGTACTCACCCACCTTGGACCAGTCCACGTCCGTAACGTCGGCGAAGTAGGTGTTGGCCTCCGCTGCGGCGGCGATCTTGGTCTGCAAGTCATCCCACTGCAGGTACGACCAGTTGACCTTGATGCCTGTCTCGTGCGTGAACTTGGCGAGCATCGCCTTCGGCGGGGCCGGGTAGGCGATGGCCACGTTGATTGTCACGCTCTTCGAGTTGCCATGGTGCGTGGCTGACGAAGCGGCCACGGCACTACCGAAAAGCACCAACGATACGGCGGCAGCCATGGCAGTTACCTTGAACACTGCGCTATGCATCCATTTATTACTCATCGTTCCCCTTCCTTGGGTGTGTAAATATCTCCAGACTTAACTTACTCATTGCTTATTGCATGGCTGCGGCAGGATACGTTCGGGGGTGCTGCGGAAGCCCTCGGCGATAGCCGCGTAGCCAGCCGCAATCCGCGCGACCGTCCTCTCGTGGTCGATCCGCCTAGCGAGGAGATCGCCCAATGGCGCGGTCCAGATGGACCGGCCGACAGCGAACCCGGCGAAGCTACTGGCGCGCGCCGCCACTCGAACCCGCTCCTCGACACGCGCTGGGTCTGCGCCGCGTCCGAGGACGAGGCAGCTCGCAGACAGGGTCTGCGCACCAAGCCTCGCGATCCGCCCTGCGAGCCTGTCTGGGCGTGTGCCTCCTCGACGCAATGGGCCACGCCGAACGTGAGCTCATCGACCTGGTAGGTCGTGTCGAGGTCGGCATTCTCGGTCATCACGAGGATCATTGACGGCTGCTCCGTCCTTCGGCGGCACCGGCACGGGGGCTCGCGCCTCCGAGGCAGTCCCGGAGCGCCACGGCCACCGCCCCGTGGAGCGAGGCGTCGCCCGCGAAGCGGGCGCGCACCACCTCGGGAGGGTAGGGCACCGCCCGGGCGACCAAGCGAGCGATGGCATCGATCGGGAAGCGGTCGGATCGTACGTAACCACCGCCGAGGGCGAGGACCTGCGGGTCACAGACTATCGCCAGGTTGGCAGCGAGCGTCGCGATCTGGTCCCACACTTGCTGGAGCAGCGCCTCTGCGCGCTGGTCGTCCTCGGCCCGTGCGATGAGCTCGGCTACCTCGACCGGTTGCCCGAAGAGCGCGCCGGTCCGGCGAGCGACGCCTCTGCCACCGAGGGACTCCTCGGTTGGCGCTGCGCCGTTTGCTGCCATTCGTGGCGTCGCGGAGCCGTCGGTGAGCCAGTAGCCGATCTCGCCGGCCGCCCCGTGGGCGCCCTCGACAACCCGTCCATCGACGACGAGGGCGGCGGCGACGCCAGTCCCGAGGTTGAGGTAGACGCCACAGGCCACGTCGGCGAGCGCACCCCACGTGAGCTCGGCAAGCGCGGCCAGCTTCACGTCGTTGCCGAACGCCAGCGGCAGCGCGGGGAAGGCTTTGCCGATCACCGCGGGGATCGCGAGGTCTGCCCAGCCGGGGACGTTGGGCGCGAGATCGACGCGATCGACGCGGGTCAGCCCCATCGTGGACACGCCGATGGCGCGGACGTCGCCGCCGCTGACCCGCTCCTCCCAGAGCACCTCATTGGCGAGCGCGATTGCCGACTCGAGCACCCGCTCGGCACCGCGCTCCGCCTCGGTGGGCCGCGTGCGCCAACGGCGCAGCTCCCCACCGGCGTCGCCTATCGCCGCAGCGATTTTCGTGCCGCCGATGTCGAGCGCGAGAACAGCGCCCGCTCCACCACCCATCATCTCAGCGGCGGTCGAGCATGATCGAGCGACTGAGGAAGCGAGGGTGATCAGGATCGATATCCCGCCTGGTCGCGAGGTGTAGGACGGCGCGGTGGACCCGGACGAGGCCCGCGAGCGGGTCGCTCCCGCTGCGCACGACATGTGCGCCGGTGTTCGCTATCTCCTCGTCGATGCTCGGCTCGGAGTCGTCGAGAATCCATACAAGCGACTGCTTGCTGGCGGCGGAAATCGGGCCGTGGCGGTACTCCATCGTGGGATAGGACTCGGTCCAAGCGCCGAGTACCTCGCGAAACTTGAGCGCAGCTTCGTTCGCCAACGCGGCGGCGATGCCCCGACCGAGGAAGACGAAGTGGTCAGCCGCTTCGACCTCTTCGGGCGGCGGCTCGCTGAGGAACACCTCGGCCCTCGTCGCAGACGCCTCGACGTCCCACCCGCAGTAGGTGAGCAGGAGAGCGAGGGCGCTGGTCGCGAAGCGCGTCTGTACGATCGACAGCTCGTCGGCGAACGAGAGCACGATCCGGTCGGCGACGAGACGGGCGAGGGGGCTGTCGTCCGCCGCGGTGATCGCGAGGGTCCTCGTGTGCGGGGCGAGCGCCGCCGTCGCGTCGATGACCTCGGTGGTCGTCCCCGAGCGAGAGATCATGACGACCGCGTCGTATCTGCGGCCGGGGGGCACCTCCGAGGCCGGAAAGGCGTCACTTTCGCCGAGCATCTGCTTGTTCCTGTATGCGGCGGCCGCCTCGGCGACGTAGAGCGAAGTTCCGCAGCCCACGAAGGCGAGGCGGGCTCCCGGCGGGGGAAGCAGCTTCACAGTGGAGGCGAGGTCGGTGGCGCGCCGCCACATCTCCGGCTGAGTCATCAGCTCATGCTCGAAATTGCTCATGATGAGCGATCCCTACCTTCCGTGTTGAGACGACAAGCGACAATCACTCACTTATGCGACAGAAACCCTACGAAACTCTCCGCGACAGCGCAAGGAGCAAGAATCTGCTGTTGCACCGTTCCCTAATGTTGTGTCGATGTTGCTGATGTGGCCAATGTTTCTCATATCTCTCTGGGTACAGATGTTGCTACACAGTACTGATGTTGGAGAAGGTGAACAACGTGGCGAGAATGCCATGGGGCGCTTCGTGTGAGTGGTTGACAGCCCCGAGCGGGCCGAGCAGACTGCGGCGATCGACATTGATCAGAGTTGCTCACAGTGAGCAAGCACTGGGTGGGGCTCGATCGCCAAGGATGGTGGCCAACATGACGAATGGGTGGAGTCGCGGCCTGAGGGCAGCGGTAACTGTAACGCTGATGGCTTCTGCGCTGGCCGCGGTCTCCGTGGCCGGTTTCGTCGCGCGGCCTCCGAGCGCTCATGCGGCGACGCAGTACGCGCCTGGCTCCGTCAACAACGCCGATGCGACACCGGTGATGGGCTGGAGCAGCTGGAGCTTCACCAGGTTCAATGGCGGTACGCCGATGGACGAGGCTGAGGCGAGTGCGATGGTAAACGACGGCCTCACCTCAGTCGGCTACAACTACCTGAACATCGACGACGGCTGGTACGAGTGCCCGTCGTCCAGCGGCCCGCTCGTCGACGCCTACGGCCGGTGGATCCCCTGGAGCAACCCCGAGGTCATCGCCGGGACCACGTATCCAGCCCCCTTCCCGGGCAGCGGATCGCTGAACGGCATCCAGGTCCTCGCCAACTACGTCCACAGCCTCGGGCTGAAGTTCGGCATCTACGAGACGATGGGAATCTCGAAGCAGGCCGTGTCGGCGGCCACCCCGATCCTCCAACCAGGGCAGACCGGTCTGCCAGGGAGCCAGGCCACCGTCCCCGGTGAGACAGCCGCTTCCATTATCGTAACTCCCGCAAAAAGCCAGGCGAACTACAACTGCGGCGGCCAGGACCAGATCAACTACACCGGCGCCGGCCTGACGGGCGCGGCGGCTAGCGCAGAAGAAGCGGCGGCGCAGGACTACTCGGACTCCGTCGTCGCCGAGCTCGCCTCCTGGGGCGTGGACTACATCAAGCTCGACGGCGTCACCGGCAGCAGCGGCAAAAACGCCCCTGACGTCCAGGCCTGGGCGCAGGCGATCGCCCTGGCAGGCCGCCCGATCGTCCTCAACCTAACCCAGGGCAGCTTCAACACGAACCTTGAGCCGACGCTGACCGAGTACGGGAACCAGTTCGAGTCGACGGGTGACATCGAGATCAACGGCCCGAGTGAAGGCAGCGCGAACTCCTGCAACACCGGGTCAGGGTTCCCGTTGTTTGCCAATACTTTTTTGGGTTGTACCGACGTCTTCCCGCTGACGAGCTATTCGCACTGGGACAACCGATTCGCCTTCTTCGGTGGCAGCAGCTCCACGGCTAGCTTCGAGTGGTACGGCGGCCCGGGTGCGTCCAACGACGGCGACTCGATCGAGGTCGGCAACGGCGCTGGCACCGGCGTCAGCACCACTAGCAACTCCGGGATGTCGCAGTCCGCGGAGGAGACCCAGCTCGGCCTGTGGTCGATGGGCTCGTCGCCGCTCATCTTGGGCGGCGACCTCTCGTCCTCCATCTCCAACGGCTACGGGACCATCCCGTCGCAGAACAGCGCCGGGCTCGCGCCGTTTGACCAGAGCCTGTTGATGAACAAGGAGGTCATCGCCGTCGACCAGTCCGCCCTGGACGGGGTGCAGGTTTCGACGAGCGGCTCGCTCGCCTCGAGCACTGCCGCCGGCAATCAGGTCTTCGCCAAGGTGCTGCCGAACGGGCAGGCGTACGTCGCCCTCTTCAACACCTCTGCCTCGACGAGCACCCCCACCGCGAGCCTCTCGACGACGGTGTCGGCGATCAACGCGGCGATCGGCACGTTCAACACGAACGTCGCCCTTAAGAATCCGGTCCAGATAAACCCACTGCCCGTGATGCCCACACTGGCCGTCGACTCCAACGGCTACGAGCTGCAGGATCTCTGGGGCACGGACTCGTTGGACGCCGGCGGTTCGTTGGCGACCGGTCAGTACGCGGGCACGATCTCGTCCGGGACGATCAGCGCCACCGTCCCGTCCGAAGGCGTGGCCCTCTTCCTGGTCACCCCGCTTTCCGGGGCTACCTTGACGGCGCCGTCGATCACCTCGCCCGCCTCGTCGACCTTCTACTACGGGACCGCGGGCAACGTGACCGTCACGACGTCGGGCTACCCGACTGCTGCCCTCACCGAGTCGGGAACGCTGCCGTCGGGTGTGTTCTTCGAAGACAACGGCAACGGCACTGCAAGCCTCTTCGGCACGCCGGCGTCGGGCAGCGAGGGGACCTATGACTTCACCATCACCGCTACGAACGGAACCTCGCCGGATGCCAGCCAGAGCTACGTTCTGACCGTCGACCAGGCCAGCCAGTCGATCAGCTTCACCGCTCCATCTTCAGGCGTGGTGGGCGTCTCGGCGACGCTGTCGGCGACGGCGACTTCGGGCCTCCCGGTGGTCTTCTCCGTCGACCCATCAAGCGGGGCCGGGGTCTGCAACGTCTCGGGCACCAACGGCACGACGGTGAACTACACGGCCGTCGGCAGCTGCGTCATCGATGCCAACCAGGCCGGCAACACCGACTACCTGGCGGCTTCCCAGGTCACCGGGAGCCCCATCACGGTGAACGAAGTTCCCGCCATCACCTCGACGGCCTCGTCGATCTTCGTGGTCGGGTTCCCGAAGACCTTCACCGTGACGACGACCGGGAGCCCGACGCCGAGCATCTCCGAGTCGGGAGTTCTGCCGTCGGGGGTGACCTTCACGGACAACGGCAACGGCACCGCCTCCCTGGCGGGCACGCCCGCAGGGGGCAGCGCCGGGACCTATCCGCTCTCGATAACTGCCTCGAACGGGATCAGTCCCGCGGCGAGCCAGTCCTTTACGCTGACGGTGTTGAACGTTCCGGGGAACCCGACCCTCGGGGATCTGAGTGGTCTTGTGACCGCGGCGTCGTCCGGTAGCCCGCTGGCCAACATCTGTGTCTACCTCTACCCCGTGGGTGGTTCCTCATCGGCGGCAGCGACCTGCACGCTCGCCAACGGTTCCTGGGAGCTCGCGGGGTTGCCCGCCGGCAGCTACGACGTGGCCTTCGCCGACNNATGTCCCTCGTCCCCTACGGCAATGTGAGCGGTGTCGTCACCGACACCTCGGCGAACGACCTCGCCAACATCTGCGTCTACCTCTACCCCGTGGGCGGCTCCTCGTCGGCGGCAGCGAGCTGCACGCTCGCCAACGGCAGCTACTTCATCTCCGGGGTGGCGCCGGGCAGCTACGACGTGGCCTTCGCCGACACCTACGCCACCGGCGTCTA
>PLPK01000008.1:9300-13821 GCA_003159795.1 Acidimicrobiaceae bacterium
GTGTCGTCACCGACACCTCGGCGCACGACCTCGCCAACATCTGCGTCTACCTCTACCTCGTGGGCGGCTCCTCGCCCGTTGCGGCGACCTGCACGCTGGCCAACGGCAGCTACGAGTTCTACGGGCTGACCGCCGGCACGGAGTACGACGTGTCCTTCTTCGACCCGACCTACGTCTACACGACGCAGTGGTACAACGGGGCCGCAACCCAGGCGGCAGCCACGGCGGTGACCGTCCCCGCCGGGGGCCAGGCGCTGAGCGGCATCGGGGCCGCGATGGCGGGCTAGGCAACTGAGGGGGGCGTTTCCCCCTGTCTCGATCCCACCCACCCGGTGCCCGCCGAATGAGGCGGAAACCGGGTGGGCTGGGCCCGAGCGACGGTGCCGAAGGCAGGACGGATGCGGCGGTCAAAGGGGCGAGGAAGGAGTCTTTCGACCGGGGGGATCTACATCGACGTGAAGGGATGATCCTTATGGTGGCGATCGGTCGTGTCGTCAGCAATGTAGTGTTTAAAGTTCGGGCGGGTATCCCGCGCGATCCGGCCAGGGGCGGCTGTGGCAGCGCCGCAGTGAGGTGGGCACGATGACGACAACAGCGGCTGGCGCCGGCCCGGTGGCGTGGTTGCAGCGTCAGGCCGGTGGCGCGATGAGTCGCAGCCGCCTCGGCCACGTGACGCGCCAGCTCGGCGTCCTGAGCGTGTCGCTGGTGGTGACGGGCACGGTGGCCCTCTACTTGGTGACCCCGGTGCCGGGGGTCTGGGCGTTGACGAGCACCGTCCGTTCGATTCCCGGGAACGCCATCGTCTTCTACGGCAAGGTCGCCAACAACCGGCGATCGCCGGTCGCCGGGGTCCGGGTGGAGATCAGCTCCAAGAAAGCCGGGCCTCACCCCTGGAAGTTCAACGAGGTGACCCACACCAGGGCGAACGGCACCTACCGGATGAAGATCGACCCGCCCCGCGGCACCTACGTCGTGTCGTTCACCAAGCACTACCAAGGCAAGTGGTTCATCGCCTCGAGAGGGGTCATCGCCCGGGACGGTCACGCCTACGACGTCAGCGTCCGGCTCCAGTTGAACGGGTCGTTCCTCTTCATTCCCCTGTTCACCTACTGACGGGACCCGCCAGTGGACCTGACGTGGGTGAGCTTCTTCATGGCCGCCGTCGTCACTTATTACGTGGCACTGTTCACCGTCTCGCTGTTCCACCGGCGACCACCCCGGCCGTGCCTCGACGGCCCGCTGGTCGTGGTCATCGTCCCCGCCCGCAACGAGGAGCTGGTCATCGCCGAGACCATCTCCTCCCTCCTCGCCCTCGAGTACAACCGCTACCTGGTCATGGTGGTGAACGACAACTCCATGGACGCCACCGGGCCGATCATCGCGGCGGCCGCGTCGGCCTCGAACGGGCGGGTGGTCGCCGTCGAGCGCTCCGAGACGGCCGGTGGGGGGAAGAGCGAGACGCTCAACTTCGGATTCGCTCTGCTGCTGTCCATGCTGGACCATGAGGATCCTCGGTTGGACGGCGCCGGACCAAAGGACATCGTGGTCGGCGTGGTCGACGCCGATGGTCGCTTGGACCCGCACACCCTTGCCTGCGTCGTGCCCCTGTTCGATGATCCCCGGGTCGGGGCGGCGCAGACCGGTGTGCGGATCGCGAACTTCGGTGACGGCGTCCTGACCCGTTTGCAGGACATGGAGTTTGTTGGATTCTCCTGCATGGTTCAGTTAGCCAGGGACCGTTTCGGGTCCGTCGGTCTTGGCGGCAACGGTCAGTTCGCCCGGCTTTCCGCCCTGCTCGATCTGGGACGTGCGCCGTGGACCCCCGGAGCTCTGAGTGAAGACCTCGATCTCGGTCTGTCGCTCGTCCAAGCCGGATGGCAGGTCAGGTTCTGCCAGCGGGCCTATGTGGCCCAGCAAGGGCTCACCACCTGGCGGACCTTGCTGCGTCAACGGACGCGTTGGATCCAGGGTCACTATCAGTGCTGGACCCACCTACCGGCTCTGTTAACCACAAGGCGGGTTCGATTGGCCACCCGGATCGACCTCGCCCTGTACCTGTTGTTGGTTACCACGGTCATGGTCGCATCATTCAGCCTGACGGCTGGATTGGCCAGCGCCTTTGGGGCCTTCTCGGTGACGAATCACCTGTTGACGGACTTACCTTCGGGACTCGCCAGNNGTCAGCGCGGGACCGCTATTGATGCTGATCTTCAGCTATCAACGCAACGCCGAGCAGCCCCTGCACATTTGGGAGATCCCTGCCTACGCCTTGGCCTTCACCGTCTACTCCTATCTCTGGGTCAGTGCCACCATCGGCGCGTGGGCCCGCATCGTCCTGCGTCGCGGGAGCTGGTCCAAGACCCCCCGGGTTAGGACAACGCTTGACCGGCCGCGGAATCCCATCGCGCGAGCTGAGGTGACATGAGTTCTCCTGCCCGGGTCGGAGTCGTTATCGGCACCCGTCCGGAGGCCGTGAAACTGGCCCCCGNNCGGGAACTGCTTGTCCCGATCTTGAGGGATCTGAGACTGGTTCCGGATCACCAGCTCGAAACCATGGGTACCAGCGACGACCTTGCCGCGCTGACGGCTCGCCTCGTCGCCGCCATCGGCTCCCTCCTCAAGCAGGTTCAGCTCGATTTAGTGGTCGTCCAGGGTGATACCACCACGGCGGTGTGTGCTGCTCTCGCCGCGTTCTACGAGCGCTTGCCCGTCGCCCACGTGGAGGCTGGTCTGCGTTCCGGGAACCTCCGCGATCCGTTCCCCGAGGAATTCAATCGCAAGGTGATCGACATCACCGCCCGGTGGCACTTCACCCCCACCTCTCTGGCGGCCGAGCGGCTTGCCGCTGAGGGCGTCAGTTTCACCAGTATCTTCACGGTAGGCAACACCGTCATTGACACCCTTGCCTGGGCTTGTCGTGAGCGACTCGGGACGAGCGCGTTCAGCCGAGGGTCAAAGACACATTCCCGGGTGCTCGTCACCCTCCACCGGCGTGAGACCCAAGGAGCGCGCATGGCCGCCCTAGGGGAGGCGATAGCCGAGATCGCGGTCACCAGCAACGCCGAGGTCGTCCTGCCGTTGCACAAGAGCCCGAGTGTGCGTGACTCATTGGCGCCCGCGCTTGCCGGGCGGTCCCACGTCGTGTTGTGCGAACCGCTCGGCTACCTTGACTTTGTTGCCACGCTCTCCGAAGCGGACTTGCTCCTGACCGACTCCGGTGGCGTTCTGGAGGAGGCCGCCTGGCTTGGCATCCCGGCTCTGGTCTGCCGGGAGGCCACCGAACGACCAGAAGCGATCGAGGCGGGAACCGCCCGTCTGGTTGGCACCGACCCCCGGCGGGTTTTCCAGGAGACCGTTGGCCTCCTCGACGATGCTGTCACCCGGGCCGCAATGTCCGCGGCCACCTGTCCCTTCGGTGATGGGCATGCTGCCACCCGCATTGCCACGCGACTGGCGCATTCGGCACGCTCTCTCGAGCTAGCGCCTCTGGGAGATCTGTCGAGTGCCCCGCCGGGAGATGGTCACAGGTCAGGCGATTTGGCAGAACTGCTGCCGCGTGGTCCTTCTGATCCGGGGTGCGGGTTGCTCCGGGACGCCGCCGAGTAGTGACGAGCATCACTCGTTAGGGTAGTGAGAGGGGCGATCCTTCGCTCAAGCTGGTGAACAGTCAAGAGGAGGAGAAGTGACAGTGCTGAGAGCGGCGAGATTGCGCCATGCGTCAACGAAAAAGGTCGGCGCGCCTGGGGCTGACGGTGCCGAGCGTTCCAGCGGGGCCACCCGACTGCGCCAAGGTGGCGTCGTGGCGCTGGTGACGGTGTGCCTGCTAGGCGTCCTGGGGATCACCTCGGTGGCCGCGAGCGAGGCGGCAACATCCAAGATCGCGAAGGCCGTGGTCATCGCCGGCGAGAGCCGCTACCAGGTGGTCACTCTTCACGACCTGGCGGTGAGCATGGCGAGTCCCTTGACAAATCCGCTCAAACTGATTCACGGCTCTGCCGTGAGCTTGGAGGCGACCCTGAAAAAGGAGCAGCGGTCTGCTTTGGCACTTGACTTCCCGCCAAGCTCGGCCACGGCCCTCCTGGCTAGATCGTTGCATGTTTACGCCGATCTTGCAGCCCAGCTGGCCGCCGTTCACACCAGCAAGCCCAAGACGATGCCAGCCGCGTTCTTCAAGGCTCTGGCTGCCAACGACTCGAAGTGGCGCTCGGCGCTGAAGCGGCTTGACGCGACTGGTCACGTGAATCTCCTGAAGGAGGTTCCACCCCTGCTCTTCCCCAAGAAGGGGCTCGCGGGATAACTGCACCGCCCTTCTGGGTTTGATGGAGACCCCGGCTATTGGATTCCAGCCGGGCGAGTGGTGATCTTCTGACCCGAGTTCCGGTGCGCCGGGATAGACCGCCATGGAGAAGGAGATGAAAGAGCTCTACAGCGAGGGATTAGCGATCCACGGTGACCCCGAGCCATGGGTTGGCATCCGCGAGGATGCTGGCGAAGCGTTTGTCAGCGTTCAAGTAATCCCGC
>PLPK01000033.1 GCA_003159795.1 Acidimicrobiaceae bacterium
TTTCGGAGCCCAAGGAGATCTAGCTCTGATCGTTCACGAGACCGTGTGAGCTGACCGGCGCGTATCCGCGAAAAAGCCCTTCTTGCAGGGGAGACTGTTGTTGTCAAAGCAACATCCACCCCAACAAGAAGGGCACTTCCGAGATGGAAACTACCAGCGCGCGGTCGGTCGTCGTGGAACCCGGTGGAACGGGTGTCGTCGCTCACGTCGGGCTGCACTCTCTTTGTGCCTTCGCCGACCGGTTGGGCCTCGGTGATTCGCTCTCGTCCGCGATCCCCGTTCGCGGTGAGCGCTCTCCGCTGCACGACCGCGGCAAGGTGCTCGTGCACCAGATGGCGGTGCTCGCCGGCGGCGGCGAGAGCTGCGCGGACGTCGAGTACCTCCGCGCCGAGGAGACGCTGTTCGGGTTCGTCCCCTCGGACTCGACGGTGTGGCGCACCTTCCACGAGATCGCACCGACGACGCGCGCCGCGCTGCAGGTGTCGCTCGCCGAAGTGCGGGAGAAGGTCTGGCGTCGTTCGGCAGCGACGACTGGGACCGATCCCGTTGTGCTCGACATCGACGCCTCTCTCGTCGAGGTCCACAATGAGGGGAAGGAGGGCACCGGCCCGAACTACAAGGGCGGGTATGGCTTCCATCCGCTCCTTCTGTTCGCGGACGCGACGGGCGAGGCGCTGTCTTCGATGCTGCGCCCGGGCAACGCGGGGGCGAACACCGTCGCGGACCACCTCGTCGTTCTCGACGAGGGCGTCGCCCAGTTGCCAGACGAGATCGCATCGGGGCACCACCTCGACGACGAGCGCTCCCTCGTCGGTCGCGAGGTCGTGATCCGCTCGGACTCGGCCGGCTGCACCGAGGACTTCCTTTCCGGATGTCGGGCGCGCAACATCGGCTTTTCGGTCGTCGCGCGGCGAAACGCCCAGGTGGAGGCGGCGATCTTCGACGCGACCGGGATGGAAAAGTGCTGGGCCCCGGCGGTCCGCCAGGACGGAGAGCTGCGCGAAGGCGCGGCGGTGATCGAACTCACCAGTCTCGTCGACCTGCCCGCCTATCCCGAGGGCACTCGCCTCATCGTCCGGCGTGAGCCGCTCCATCCCGGTGCGCAGCAGAGCCTCTTCCCCTCGGTGGAGTTCCGCTACTGGGGCTTCTACACCGACCAGGCCGGCGACCCCGTCGTCCTCGACGCCTTCATGCGCGCCCACGCGCACGTCGAGCAGCACATCTCGCGGCTGAAGGACTCCGGGCTCTGCCGCTTCCCGTTCTCGGATCTCGAGGCCAACAGAAACTGGCTCTTCGCCGTGTGCGCCGCAGCCGATCTCGTGCGCTGGTTCCAGCTGCTCTGCTTGGACGGTGACCTCCAGCTCGCCCGGCCGAAGGCGCTGCGATGGTCGTTCTTCCACGCGCCGGGCCGCCTCGTCCGCTCGGCGCGTCGTGAGATCGTCCGCATCCTCGATGGCTGGCCGACGGCGGATGACCTCCTCGCCGCCTACCGGCGCATCGCGCTTCTCACCTGACCGCCTCCACCCCGACGGGTCGGGCATCGGGTGGTCCTGTCGCGTCCATCCGCCAGCCGGGAGCGATCTGCACCGGCGAAATGGCGAGCGACTCCACGGCTGAGTAGCCGAAATCAGCAAACCTCGGTCGAGGGTCCGTCGCTCAATGCGCGGACAACCTGTTCAGGCATTCTCGTGAACGATCGGAGCTAGGCACTAGGTGTGATACCAAGATGGCGCGTGTGCGCAGCCTGTGCCCTCAGGCGTCGAACCATCTGAAGATACGACCTTGGCAAGGCGGCTAGCTGCGGGATCGCGAACGTGAAGCTCGCCGAGATCATGGCCGCAGCAGGGTGCTCGAAGGCGTCGGCATCAGACTTCAGGAGGGTGAAGCGAACGCAGCACGTACCGACGCGGGTTGAACCCGCTGAGCTCGCCGGGCTCGAAGTCCACGACGTTGACATCCCAGCCGTCGTGGCCAGGGCATCTCGGTCTCCTCTCGACGCGCACCTACCAGATAACGTCACTGCAACGCTTAGTACTGCCGGTGAGAGGGAAGATGTGCCGGGTTTCGATCTCACAACCTGTCTCGCCCGGCTTTCGGAGCGGAACCGAGGGCGCACCGAAGCCGACGTACGCGACCTTCTCCTCTACGGCGAGTTCGACCTCGGCGAGGAGCAGGTCCGCCTCGAGTCACCAGCGGCCGATCGACGGCGGATCGACGTCGAGCACGCTTCTCGTCCAAAGCCATCCGTCTGGTCTCCGCGGTGAGGTGCTCTTGGAGCGGGTTGATCTTGCTGACAGCACCGCCGTGGCAAAGGTTCTCGCCGCGCCGATCGCCTACGTGCTGTGGTCCGCTGCCTGCGACGCTGACTGGAAGGCCTTCGTCGCTAGGCGCGATGTGACCAGCGAGATCGTGGAATTGGCGCCCGTCGGGGTGCTTGATGGGCGAGGGACGCGCCCCGCGCTAATCGTCGAACAGTGCGTCGCGGACTTCTCACAGTGGTTTGCGCTCGACGCCGCGGAGCTAATCGCGCTTGTCCTTGCTGAAGAGCGCGGGAAAACTTGGCGCGTTGAAAGAACGACGTGTCGAAGTAGTGATGCTTCGGCTTAGGTTCTTTTCCACGTCGAAGGCCTTCGGGTTGCTCGTCGGAGGCGTCGCGGGCTTCATCGGCCTCGTGATTCTCCTCTATTTCACGTCAGCTCACTTTCAGGCAGGCACCTCGGACAGCGCGACCGTGATCCTCGAGGGACAGGCCATCGCCAACGGGCAGGTTCTCCTGCACGGCTGGGATCTCACCTCGGCGTCATATTGGACGAGCAATGCCCTATTTGACGGGATAGCCGTTCTTCTAGCCGGCCTTCGTTCGGGGTTGCTGTACGCCACCCCCGCTCTCGCCAGCGCTGTTGCCATTGTCACCGGAGTACTCCTCGCGCGTGAGGGCCACCGCTGCTGGCCTGGCATTGCAGGAGGAGCTGCCGTGGTCGCCCTCCTGGCTTTTGCGACGCCAGTCATGGGTTTCTTCTTCGTCGGGCGCGGCTTCCACGTCAGCACCGCTGCCTACGCGCTCTTGGCATTCTTCGCCTTACGAAAGGCCAGGTTCGGTTGGGGTTGGGTTCTGGCCGTTTTCATGATCGCCGCCGGGTTGTTCGGCGACTTGTTGATGATCGCCTACGGGGTGATTCCGCTGTTGCTTGCCGGTCTCGTGGCGTCCCTGCGCGAGCGAAGACCGCTGGCCGGTGCAGTGGAATTCACGGCCGCGGCAGCAAGCGCCGTACTGGCCCTGGTCGCGCACCTTGTGTTCGTCGCGCTGGGGACCTTCCAGACAGAACCGGCGCCCCCTACTGCCACGTTCAGTCAGATGATCACGAACCTGGGGCACGTGCCCGCGTACGTGGTCAGCCTTCTTGGCCTGACTAACAGCGTCGCGACCAGCGGGGGAGTGCCTGTCCCGATAAGCCACATTCACGGTCTAGACGCCGCCAACGCCATCGGCGCGTTTTGCGTGCTGGTGTGCTTCGTTGTGGCTCTGGTGGGCCTCGTTGTGGGACTGGTTCGCAGACGCCCGCAAGGTCACCCTGTCGAGGGTGAGCCTGCCCCATGGCGCCTTGACAACGTTCTCGTCATCGCGGTGGTTTCTTCGGCGGCACCCTTTGTCTTTCTGGCGGGACCCGATGGCGAGGGAATTCGCTTCCTTACGGTCACCGCCGTGTTCGCTGTCGTCCTTGCCGGCCGAATGATCGCCTGGGCCTGGCCGAAGCGCCGAAAAGGAACGCCCGCGAGAGCTTGCGCGCTGGTGGGGACGGTGCTGGCACTGGGTTTGGTCGCGAGCTTCGGCTACGCCATGTCCGGTCCCCAGATGTCCAATACGGTTCCGAATCTTGCTGCCTGGCTCGAGTCACACGATCTCCATGACGGGGTCGGCGGCTACTGGGTCGCCAGCATCACGACCGTCGAGAGCGGCGGTGCAGTCAAGATTCGACCCGTGATGAAGGAGCGCAACGGCCAGATCGAGCGCCAGCCAAACCTGTCGAACATCAACTGGTATGAGGGCAGACGCTTCCAGTTCCTCGTTGAAGGGGCACCCACTGGCTACCCAGGTATCCGCGTCGCGACCACGACCTGGGGACCTCCCCAGCACGTCTTTGCCATCGGGCCGTACCGTGTCCTCGTTTGGAGCCACAAGGTGAGCGTGCCCATTTCTCCACTTCGGTCCCACGGGCGGACCAAGTGTTGCGAGAGCAGCGGTCTTGGTAGACGCGAGACCCATTGCCTTTACCGACGCTGAGAGCGCAAAAAGGGGTCCTACGCGACCAACCGGGGTCAGTGAACGTGCCCTACGTCGCCACGTGGGCGAACGCGGGCGCCTGTCCACCGGCCCTGAAGCCTCCCGCCCTAACTGCGTATTCGGTGCTTCCCCCCGTCCGCTCACCCTTCCCCTCGACCGCGCCCGCGCCGTTTCGGGTGTGGCCGTTTCGTGCCTTCTCGTCGCGCCTGTCTCTCCCCTTCAGCTAGTGGAGGTGAGGGGACTCGAACCGCCGACTTCCACGTTGCGAAAATGGATCGGCGTAACCCTGTGTGCGGCGCCCTCAGTCTCGTCCACCGATACGACAGGGTCCGCAGAAGACACTGAAGGGATAGCGCATGGCTCATATCAACTACCGGGTCTCCGGCAAGCACGCTGGCAAGCCAGTAAGTCACCGGTTCCCTGATACGAAAGAGGGGCGCGACGCCGCCCAAAAGTTCGCCGCGCAGTTAGTAGGCGCGAAGACTGCCTACGACGTTCGCGTGCGTGTCGGTGATCGGGAGGTCAGCAAGACCTTCGTCCGCCGTAGGGACGCTCATGCGTACGCGACGACGATCGAGGTGGACAAGCTCCGCGGCGTCGCCATCGACCCGCGAGCGGGCCGGCTAACAGTTGAGGAACTCGGGCAAAGGTGGCTCAACAGCAACCCAGCGAAACGGCCCGACACACGCGCCACCGATGAATACCATCTTCGTGCTCACGTCAATCCCGTACTCGGCAAGCGCCAGATCGCGAGCGTGACGCCGAGCCATGTCCAGGGTCTCGCCAATGACCTTTCGGCACGGCTCGCGCCGAAAACCGTGCGTCGCGCCCTCGGCGTTGTGCGGGCGATGTTCTCTCATGCCGTGGCCGATGACCTGATCGGCCGCTCGCCATGCCGTGGCATCAAGTTGCCACGGGTCGACCCGACAAGGAGACGGGTTCCGAGCAGTGACGAGCTGGCCAGGCTCATCGAGGCGATACCCGAGCGCTACCAGGCGATGGCCTACTGCGCAGTTGTGCTTGGGCTGCGCTTTTCGGAGGTCGCTGGACTGCGAGTCAGGGAAGTCGACACACTCCGAGGAATGCTGGGTGTTGCCGAGACGGTGACCCGCGACGCACAAGGGCGCCCAGTGTTCGGGCCGCCGAAGTCGGAGGCGTCCCGCCGCACGCTAGCGATCCCGGCCCCTCTAACGGAGTTCCTTGCGAAGCACCTGGTGCTTCGCGGCCTTACAGGCGCTGACGCGGACGCCCTTGTTTTCACCGCACCTGCCGGTGGACCCATTCGCTACGCCAACTGGCGTAATCGTGTGTGGCTGCCAGCATGTCGAGCAGTCGGGCTCGACGGCCTCGGGTTTCACGATCTCCGCCGCGCCAATGCTACTGCCCTCGTAAGACTTGGCGTCGATGTGAAGACGGCTCAGCAGCGTCTGGGTCACTCGGACGTGAGGATGACCATCGGCCTGTATGCGCAAGCCGAGAAACCTGCCGATCGGGCGGCGGCCAACCGACTTGGCGAGCTGTTTATGGCAAACCCGCGGGATGACCGCGGGATGAGGTCGACCGAAGCAGCCGAGGCAGCCGA